>DATKQQ010000063.1:0-8195 GCA_035532615.1 Hanamia sp. | reverse complement strand
CAAAACCTGGTAAAACGAGTTGATTGGGGCTCACATATCCCGGAGTTGATGCACGCTTTCTGGAGGGTCCTTTTGAATTACCTTGCATTTGAATTTGATTTTTAATTCTCTATCCCAAATGTAGCAAAGCTTTCGGAGTTATTCTGCAAACCCTAAATATACAAAATGGGAATTAAATCATAATGACTAATTCCTTTTACATTAGTCAGGTAGAGGTGACACCTTTTTAAAAGGTGTCACCGCTCAAATACCTTTCCAACAAGGATAATTCATTATTTTTCAAATATTAGTAACGAAGAGTCAAAGATCGGGAGACCTGCGCTAGTCTTTATTTTGCTGTTTGCTTAATAAGCCATTTAATCAAATCTTTTGCTGCTTCAAAATTTTGATATTCTGCCGGTAGTTTTCTTCCATCCAGATACTCATTATAAAACCAGGGATCGCCAACAGCAAACACGGTGCCTTTTCCAACTTTAGACACAGCCATGATTACATCTCCGTCTTCCGTAACGCCTGCTTTTGCGGGAGGGCTCAATTTCAAAAGACAAATTTCTTTGAGATATACTTTTTTTACTGATGGGAATATCGGATTATGAGGTGAAATATGAATCGCTCCCATTTCAAATTTCCTTCCCACTACCATATTGCGGCTTGTATCGCTCCAGTGAATCCCAAAACGCTGTGCAAGAGTATTAAAATGCGGGAGTTCCACATTAGCACTGTCATTGGCCATCATTACCAAAACGCCACCATTTTTTACCCAATTATAAATTACATCTACATCATTTGGTTCAATATAATTTGGATGAGCGGTTTCTTTTTTGGTATCCGGGTCAACAATAATATAAATATCAGCACCTTTTAAATTTGATAGAGTAGGGGCATTATAAAGTGTTTTAGTGTGAACGCCATAGCTTCTGAATAAATATCCGAACAATGAAAATCCTCCATTATCTTCTTCTTCCCATTTGTAATGGAATGATTGCAACTGCCCGGCTGCATTCTTTATAAATTCATTATTGAAATAAGAATCCAGTAAAACTGTTTTTCCTTTACCTATATTAAGTGTAGGCAACAAATCCATTTCATCAGAAGCCAGAATAAAAGCGCCAATCCCTTTGGGATCGTTGGTTACCACTTTTTCATTTACATAATATTCATAACTGCCATCACGATAAGGGTGACCACCAAGACCGGAAACACTTACTGTCCCTTTTAAACTCGTTTGTCCATTAACGTTAGTAATAAATCTTTTAATAATTCCTGCGTATCCTTTTTTTGCAATTGGCAAATAAGAAGAAGATAAATACCCAAGTCGTACGCCTTTGAGTAATGTATAAACGAACATGCAACTTGCTGAGGCTTCCAGATAATTTCCTTTTCTGTTGGGATAATTTAAGACATCCCACCATAAACCGGTTTTTGAATCCTGGACTTTTGAAACTGCGACAGCAAATCTTTTTAATATTTCAATAAGCTCTTTTCTTTGTGGATGATCTTTTGGAAAATAGGGCAACGCATCTACTAAAGCCATTCCATACCAGCCCATGGCACGCGCCCAGAAGTTTGCAGAAAGCCCTGTGGTTTTATTGGCCCATGCTTCTTTTTTAGATTCATCATAACCATGATACAACAACCCGGTTTTAGGATCTCGAGCATGTTTCTCCATTACAATAAATTGACGTGCAATATCATTGAAATCAGAATCTTCATGTAAAGTGGCCGCCCATTCAGCATAAAATGGTTCCGCCATATAAAGTCCATCGAGCCACATTTGATCCGGATAAATTTTCTTATGCCAAAAACCACCTTCGTTTGTGCGTGGTTGTTGTGCCAGTTGTTTTCTCAATGTAGCAGCCGCTTTATAATATTTTTCTTTTCCTGTCACTTTATAGAGCAATAACAAAATTCTTCCGCATAAAATATTATCAAGCGTATAATCATCCAATTTATAGGTGCGGATATTGCCTTCGCTATCTACAAAATGATCCATGCTCTTTTGCATGTAATTAAAGTATTTGCCATCTCCTGTAAACTTCCAGAGGCCTTCAATTCCTTTTAAAATAACGCCCTGGTCATAGCTCCATCTGGCTGGCCTGCTATTTCCATTCGTTATTGAATCTTTCCAAATGGTCATCACAGTTGCCGCCATTTTTTTGGCGTAAGAATTTTCTGTTTGTGCGTTTACAATAAAGGAACTAACTACAAAAAGAAAAAAAACGATAATCACTTTCATTTTTTTAATATTGATTTGACTGTTGATTTACAATTGTAACCCTATATTTAGGAATAGCCATAGTAGTCCATGTATTTATTTACGCAAACGATACCGAGAACGATGACGGGAACGGGCTTATCTTTTTAATCTTTCCAGAACCTTTCGTTAATATTTAGTAACACATTTCCTTCAAAGTCTTAACAGGAGCAGTTTTTAGCACCTTTCATCAAACTGACATGAAGTTGAATAATTTCACTTTTAACACATTTTTTTATATCGAGAATAAATCAATCCAATCGCCCTGTAAACGGAATTGCTTTTATCGTTTTTAAAAAGTTTAAATAATTTCGCATTACAATACTTATTTAAAAGACTAAGTAATCAATCGTAAATATAACACGCAATGAAATTAGAAAAGTTTTCCTTCGGCATGGGCGATCGTTTTGCACACCAGGGAGAAGCTCAGTTAAAAGCCGTTATAAAGGCTAAAGAACATGGCGTTGACATTACTCCAATTTGGAACAAATCAAACCGGGAACATAAGACCATTAAAACATCCCCTGCGGAATTGCGTAAAGAAGCTGATGCAGCGATAAAAGCCTTAGGCTGGAAAGATCCATATCGTGTGGATGCCGATCATATCACTCTCGCTACTGTTGATGGTTTTATTGAAAGTTCCGATTTTTTCACTTTAGATGTGGCTGATTTCATAGGTAAACCTGCACCTGAAAATGAAATAACTGCTTTCATAGAACGTCGTAAAAAATTCATAGGCAAATTGTCTATTGCTGGCATCAATGAAAAATTTAAAGTGACCGAAGAGATGCTTGGTGATATTGCTAATAAATTTTTACTGGCTGCTATTGAAGCCGGAAAATTATATAAACATATTGCCAAGGCAAAAGGTGAAGATAATTTCATCGCCGAAGTTTCTATGGATGAAGTAAATGATCCGCAAACGCCTGTAGAATTATTTTTTATTTTGAGTGCGCTTGCTGATAATGGAATTAAAGCCCAGACTATTGCTCCGAAATTTACAGGCCGGTTTAATAAAGGGGTTGACTATGTTGGGAACTTACAACAATTCGCAAAAGAATTTGAAGAAGATATTCTTGTTATAAGGCAAGCTATCAAAGAATTTGGCTTACCGGAAAATTTGAAATTAAGCGTACACTCAGGAAGCGATAAGTTTTCTCTTTATAAGCCGATACGAGAATTAATTAAGAAACACAATACCGGGATACATTTAAAAACAGCCGGGACTACCTGGCTGGAGGAGATGATTGGACTGGCCGAAGCAGGCAATGAAGCCCTGGAACTGGCCAAAGAAATTTACATAAATGCCTTAGGTCGTTTTGATGAACTTTGCGGACCATATGCCACCGTAATTGATGTAAAAGTGAGCAGGCTACCTACTGCTGAAGAAGTAAAAGGATGGAGTGGTAAAAAGTTTGCAAACACTCTTCGACATGATCAGAAAAATCCGGATTTCAATCCGGATTTCAGGCAATTGATTCATGTAGCCTATAAAGTTGCGGGCGAACACAGTGACCAGTTTTATGCAGCAATAAAAAAATATAAAGATATTGTTGCGGCGCATGTAACCGAAAACCTTTACCAGAGACACATTGTGCCTTTGTTTTTAGGCTAATAACAGGATGATTGTGATCACATTTAAGGGCATGCTGAATCTAATTTAAAATCTTAATTCAGCATGCTCTTTGTATAACGGAGCGAGCGTTTCCCGGAGCTTTTTGAAAAATTGGTAGCGCTGCTCATGCACTTTGGTTGCTGCTTCGTTTGGCGCTACTCTTTTACTTTCCTTCAGCATTTTTTCAGAAGCCTCATTCAAATCTTTAAACACGCCTCCTGCGGTAAAGGCTAACATAGCACTTCCAACCAGCGCCATTTCATTAGCGGAAGAGATGGTAACCGGCACTCCCAAAACATCTGCGAATATTTGCGGCCACACTTTTATGTTGACACCACCCCCGCCCATTCTTACCTCTTTTACACGCAGATTATTTTCCTGGAGTGCATCATAAATATACCGCAAGGAATAAGCTACTCCCTCCAAAATAGAACGCGCAAAATCTATTTGAGAATGGTTTCTGCGTATGCCAAAGAAAACGCCTGAAGCATAGGGTCCGGTTTTAGAATCACGTTCACCGGTCAGATAAGGTAAAGATATTAACGGAGGCTCATTAGTCATTTTTAGCAAAATTTCATTTTGCAGATCTACTTCAAAAAGATTTTTTCGCATCCAGTCTAAAGGAAGCGCTGCATTGTTGAGTGCACCACCATTCAAAAATTTTCCTTTTTTATAGGCATATGCCTGTATGCGTTTGTTTTCATTTTTGTCAAGTGCCGGTTGATTGTCCGGCACGCGCAACATGGCAGTAGTACCCAAGTTTACTATGCCTACGTTTGGCTCCAACCCGCTAAGACCCACAGCCAAAGCAGCTCCATCATAAAAGCCTAAAATCACCTTCACATTTTTTTTCAACCCAAGTGCATCGGATAATTCTTTTTTCAACGGTGCCAAAAATTTTGTGCCATCAGCAACCGGAGGAAATTGACAAGGTGTACAATTTATTCTTGAAAGCAGATCTTCATCCCATTCAAAATGATGTGCATTGTAAAACTGCGTGGCAGCGGCAGTGCTCATATCTGTCACCCATTCGCCGGTCAAAAATTCAAATAAGAATGATTTGCTGTCTGCGAAATATTTCACTTTTTCAAAAAGTGAGGACTCTATTTTTAGAAAAATAATATAACCTTGGCAGCACATATTGACTGATAAGAGGACAACCCGTTTCCTGGTAAATATCAACATCTTCAAAAGTAGATACAAAATCATTGAAAGTTCGTTGCGAACGAATATCAGTTAACAAAGTCATCGCTGTAAGCGGTTTTCTTTGTGCATCCAGCATCATCAAACCAAATTGATACGTGGAGGAAACAATGTAGGCTACCTGGTCTTTATAGTCATCTGTCAGTACCTGCCTGCACATATCTATAAAGATGTGTTTTAATTCTTCCGGATCATGTTCGGCTGCCCCAGGTTCACTGCTAATTGTTTGTAACGGTGAAGAACGAACGAAAAGTATTTCACCATGTTCATTTACTAATCCAACTTTCAGGTTAGTGGTGCCGAGATCTATAGCTAATGTCAATGCCATCTTATCTGTGTTTTTTCAAAACCTCGGGGTTGGCCAGTTCTCCGGCTATTCCGTTTTTTTGAATTACTGAAACGGTATCATCTACACATGTTTGACCCATACCATGCAAAGATTCCCATGAATATCCGCCAAGGTGAGGTGTGATGAGTGTGTTGTCCAGTTTAGCCAACCGATGGTTACCATCAATGGGTTCTGCTTCCACCACGTCTGTGGCATATGAACCCAAAGAGCCACTATGCAATGCATCATACAGAGCATCTTCATCTACCAGTTCACCACGGCAAGTGTTCACCAGTATCGCGCCTTTTTGCATGGCGGCAAACTGATCTTTGCCCAACATCCTTTTTGTTTCAGGTGTAAGAGGACAATGAAACAGAATTGCATTGGATCGTTTGATCAATTCATCAAGTGTAACCTCTGTTGCATTAAACTGTCTGAACCTGTCTTTAGCAATATAAGGATCGGCAGCTATGATGTTTGCATTAAATCCATTCGATAAAATTTCAGCAGAACGTGAACCGATATTTCCCAAACCAATAATGCCAATTCTTTTTCCTCTTAATTCCATACCCACCATCCTTGAACGGCTTGCCCAATCGCCGTTTTTCACCGCCTGTGAACCATGAGGTATTAGTCGTGATGCAGCCAGGAGCAAGGCTACGGCGTATTCCGCCACGGCTTCTCTTTCCACTATTCCTTTTACTCTTGATACCTGGATACCCAATTCAGTAGCTGCCACAAGATCCACATTATCACAACCGATACCATGCCTCGCAAGTAATCTTAGTTTGGTACATTGTTCCAATGTTTTGCGGGGAAATCTTGGTGTTACGCTCGCAATAATACCATCGGAATCTTTAATTTTTTCTGCCAATGCATCGGCTTCAATATTAGCCGGCACAGTAACATGTTGTATATTGGCAAACGATTCCAAAATGGTAATATGTTCCTTAAAATGCTTGCCGAAAGTGCTGGAGTTGACAATAGAAATAAGAGGTTTATTCATTTTTAATAAGTTGGTCGGGAATTTAGTTTATGCTGATAGAGCCAACGTTTAAATAATCCGGTAAAATTAGGATAAAAAAAAAGAAATGTGATAGTGACTGTTATATTAACCATCCTGTTCTATCCTTTTTTAAATATGCTGAATAATTGACTAAAAAAACTTAATCAAAAAGAAAAGGTTTCTTACCTTGCACATAAGGGATTTAAGGAGTTTTCTTTTCCTATTTATTTTAATCCGTTATATAAAATATTGAGTTTTTCAAGGTCATTAATCTTATGTTTCCATATTCTAATTTCTACTCAGGTAAATTTATTTATTATAAACTATCTCTTTTAAATCCGGGTGGTGATTTATGGGCGCATTTCAAACAGCACGGCAATTTGAAATGCCCCTGATTTATTGCATACAAATCAAACAAATTTGAAACCAATACAAATTACCGCGATCAACTATTTCTATCATTCATTCCAAACAAAAAAATAAACAAAAAAATGTCTTCAGAATTATCAAACAAAGTTGCCGTTATCACTGGTGGTGGCGTACTATGCAGCACGATGGCAATGGCACTATCTGCACAAGGAGTAAAGATTGCCGTACTTGATTTAAGAGCAGAAAGTGCCCAAAAAGTGGCAGACCAAATCAATCAAAAAGAAGGAACGGCTATTGGCGTTGCCGCAAATGTTCTGGATATAAATAGTTTGAAAGAAGCCCATGAGAAAATTGTAAATGTACTCGGACCTTGTGACATACTGATCAATGGCGCCGGTGGCAATCATCCAAAAGGCACGACTTCGAATTCTTTTCTTAAAGAAGAAGATCTCAAAGCTGGTGGAGAACTTAAAACTTTCTTCGACCTGGATCCTGAAGGTATCAAGTTTGTATTCGACCTTAACTTCATTGGAAGTTTATTACCAACACAAGTGTTTGCAAAAGATATGATAGGCAAAGATGGATCAACCATCATCAACATCTCTTCAATGAATGCATTCAGGCCGCTTACCAAGATACCTGCCTACAGTGGCGCTAAGGCAGCCATCTCTAATTTTACTCAATGGTTAGCTGTTCATTTTTCAAAAGTTGGCATACGTGTAAACGCATTAGCACCCGGGTTCTTCCTTACTGATCAAAACAGAACTTTATTAACAACTTCTGATGGTAGCTTAACAGACAGAGGTAACACAATTATTTCGCACACACCAATGGGCCGTTTTGGTACGCCTGATGACCTTACCGGAACATTACTTTGGCTTTGTGGTGATGGATCTAAGTTTGTAACAGGAGTAGTTATTCCTATTGATGGCGGATTTAGCGCATATAGTGGAGTGTAACAAAGGATGTGTATTCAAGCTAATTTGTATTCATTGCATTCGCATCATTCAAACAGATTAATTTTGAAAAAAAATTTTGCCGGAGTTGATTTTCTTCTCCGGCATTTTAGTTTCCAACAAATCAATTTTTAAATAGCAGCAGTTTCGGAATTAAAACAGTAAACAAGCAAATACAGCTTTTTTTTATTTTGGTATTTGCTGAACCCTGAACCAATCAAAATCCGCAAAGCCGGAATCATTTGTTTGCGAATCCCTTGTGCAAAACAATCCCACTTTAGCGCCGATCCATTTCCCTTCTCTTGCTTGAAATTCTTCATTAATATTTATAAAATCTTTCCCGTCAAAACTATAGCTGAACTGGCATTGGGCGCCTTTGATCACTTTAACGCGGAGATAAATCATTCCATTTTTAACTTCAGAAATTATCTTTTCATTTTCACTTTTTCCTTTCTCTGCATTTT
>DATKQQ010000062.1:0-8144 GCA_035532615.1 Hanamia sp. | reverse complement strand
AAAAGCCAAAGCAGGAGAATTAAAATATCACATTGAAAGATATTTCATCCTTTATCAGATTTAACAAAATTGAGGTTTCGTGTATCTTCTTATTATAGTGATCTCAGACTATGTCTTTCCGTAATTGAAATATGTTATTTATGAACCCAAATCCGATATCTATCGAATCATCCACACCGGTTACATAAAATCCTAAAGAAGAATAATAATAATCCAAATAATCTTTGGGAGGATTCCACTTACCACTAACAGTCTCGTGCGGAATGAATTAAAAATATTTTTAAAAATGTTTAATGAGGAAAATTGCGGATGTTCTGATATTATGGATTCCATGTTTAATGCTCAAAGATAGGGTTTCGTTCCATTCGTTTTGTTGGTGAAGCTGCTGCGCTTATCTTCCACGCTTTTTTTCAAACACACCACCAAAGGCGCTTTCCTTCCCTGGAAGGGTCAAAGAAAGAAATTTTTTTGACTTTGCCGGTTGTTTTACAGTCCTTTTTGGGTCGTCAACTGTAAATTTTGGTCGCTTAACTGTAAATTTTGGACACATATCTGTCTTTGTTGGTCGCTTAACTGTCTTTGTTGGTCGCTTAACTGTCTTTCTTAGGCAGTTAATTGTAAATTTTGGTCGCTTACCTGTGAATTTTGGTCGGTTAGTTGTCGTTGTTGGTCGCCTGAAAAGCTGATCTTTTATCTGCTTCCGGAATTTTTTGGGGGATGATTTTGGTATTTCTGGTATCAAAGGCGGTAAAAAGGAAAGCCAGGATAGCAAATAGGATTTGATTTGTGATTTTTAATACCGGGCCAGAAAGCTCATTTGAATATTTATAATTTCAGGTACCGGAAGTATCTTTAGACTGGCGCAGATCTCCCGACCTGTGATTGTGCGGTACAAATGCTGCCTGAGATAAGAAGATAAGAGGGCCTTCAGTTAAATACCAAATAAACGGTATTTCTATTTTTAAATCTTACTTGGCTTGTAGTGAAAACTCAGGACAGCAGCTGGCAAGCCTTCAGTATACTTTTTAATCGCTACAGGTCTTTTTCCAACTCACCATTTTTATTTGCCTCAATAAGTTTTTTCAACTTATTCGTCAACCTAACATCATTGGCGGGGGTATCACAATAAGCCAGCAATATTTTCCAACTTTCCAGCTTAATTTTTTCCTGGTCTGTATTTTCAACTTTATTTTCAAGACGAAACTTAACCATAGATGCAATATAAAGGGTCATCAGGTCAGGGTTGTTGGTTAAAATTTTTTCACTGTTTCCAAATGTAAAACCATAATCCGGCGTTCCTGACATCCACTTAAGTAAAAATTTTTGACAATTTAGCCTGTCAATTTTGTTCTTGTCAACAGGGTTTGAAAGTAGGGTATTCGCTGCCATTAAAGCAAAAGTATTGGCAGCCCTGTAATCATCCGGATTGTCAAGTTTTATTTGGCTATAGTCGGGGCTGGTTTGTGCATATGAAAATGTGGTAGACGCTAAAACCAGGAAAAGAAAAAGTATTTTTTCATACATAATGTTTTTGTCAGGCCGGTCGAAGGTAAATAGAAAAGGATGATATTTGTTCGTTTGATAGAATGATTGATGGTTCATTAAAGGCCTCGAACAAGTGAAGCAAAGTTGAGTAACTTTTAGTTTGATATTTTATGCATTTAACATGGTGTTCCCAGGACGTGTAAAAATTCATAGTAACCATTCAATTTTTAATAATCCACATTGTTTTCCATAAAAATAATCTCTCGCACAAAATACATGCTCCCTGATCTGTTATTTTATAACCGCCTGTTCCCATAAATATTTTTTTTAAAACTAAGATAAAGGATTGGAATATGATAAATGTCCTGAGTTGCACCTGTCCCGTTATTCGGGAAACTCAGGAGAGCAGCGCTATTATTTTTAAGTACTTTACTGAAAGCTGGAGAATGCCTTCTCATAAATAAATTTATCTCGGTCCCATAAAACGGTCGCCATTAAAGTGTATCATGTGTTCAGGGAAATCCACAACCCAAATTTCTGTCTCCCAGGCTATTTTTGCCGAATGCTTATTAAATTCTTTAAAGTTGGGGAATGCCGAAACATACACCTTTCCTGCTTTGCAATCTTTCAATAATTCTTCTAATTCAACAATTCGTTTTGGTGAAACCGGGCCATGCGATGTAACCGCTTCAATTAAGTACAACCAGTTTTTATTTCTGTCAAACAATACTACATCCGGTAATTTACTATGTTGAGTAATCGGGATGCCTATTTCTTTCAAAATCTTTTTATCAACATAAAGATCTTTGTCTGCTGTATCGCCTAAATAAAGAACCTCGCTGCCGTTTGCAAAACGTGCTGCAAAATCCTGAACAATAGCGGCCTGTACAAGATTGTGTTTGCCTGGAGAAAGGTGAAGCGTTTTACCATTACTTAATTTTACCGGAATCAGGATTTGTTTTCTCTCTTTGAGATAACGTTTTGAGAGTGCACCAACTTCAGACTTAAATCTTTCTGCGGCTTCTTTCCACACTTTTGTACCAAAAGTTTTAATAGCTTCTAACGCTTCTTCAGTAATTGCGTAATGTGCATTGGGGCTATTGACTGGCAATTTCGGATTATCAGGATTATAGTCTGCTATCCTTGCCTGAACAAATTGATGTAATACCTGGCGTCGAAATGTTTCTCTTGTATTGGGCGCATATTCTTTTTGATAAATGTCTTTACAAAATGCCATGATACCTTTTGAAACTTTCAAACTGGCTTTGGTGGCTTTACTCCAACTTCCGCGTGGTTTAATATTGCAAAGAGCAAGCAGTGTGTATGCTGAAATTTCGTTTTGTTGTGCTGTCGGCAACCCTAATTCTTTAAGGATTTTTTTTGCTTCATCTATTTTTCTCATAAGTGAATATATGTTCTATATCAAAGTGACTGTTTATAATTTTATCAACCTTTGTTTGTGAAAAGTCGTTTAATAATATTATTTGGTTGCCAATTTGTTTTATATCTTCCAAAGGTGGTAAAGACATTTCCCTTAATTCGGTTGCACTCACGTTTATATTGCCATTAAAAGTTCTGAAATAAGTATCAAAGAGGTGGCTGTTTAATAAGGCTGCCAATCCCAGGATTTCATTTCTATCAAGATGCCCTTTTGGCCGGTAAATATAATTGAGATGATTTTCTACGCCGATATATTCCGCTTGTGTAATATCAACAAAATACGGCGTTGCAATCAACCTGCTTTTATCGTCCTTTGCACTAAAACGGCGTAAAAAAATATAATTTTTATTAGGAAGCAAAAGTGATTTGGTTTCTTCGCAAAGTCTGATGTATTGTGGCTTATTTCTTTTTGCTACAGGCCATGCAAATTGCATTTTGGCGGTATTAATAAGCTGATATAACGGCACTAAAAAAATGGTTCCATTCTGGTATTGTTCAAATAAATATTGAGTTGCTCTGAATGAAACTACCGGGCCTGTAGAAATTTGAATATTATATTGACGCAGGCTACCCGTCCATGATTTAAACAGTTTGATTACTTTGTCGTCAGTTTCGTTTGTAGGAAGATGAATTATTTTTTCTTTTGATTTTAAGTCAATCAGTTCGTCTCTTTTATAAAACTTTTCTGTGAAGTTTTCAATATCTCTGATTCCGTTAGAATGGGTTACACGAATGTAAGGCAATTGTCCATTTTGATTTTGCTTTTTACCTTTTAATATAAGTGTTTCCTGCAGAACATTGTCCCGGTCAAAAGTGTCGGTCCTTGAACCGAACAAATGTATATGTTCAATTTCTATTTCCTGGAAAAAGGCTTCACGGAAAGCTCTGAAATAATTACCTGACGCGAAACTTCTTGGTGTAATAAATATGAGTTCGCCACCTTCCTTCAAGAGTTTAGTGGCCACCATCATAAAGATTGAATAGATGTTGGGTTGTCCCCAAACAATGGACTTTGCTACGATGGCCCTTTTATCTTCTTTTGGTATTTTGAAATAGGGTGGATTTGAAATGACAATATCATAAGTCGCATTTTGAGGCTCAGAAAAAAGTGTCGCAGATACCTGGAAGCAATCTTTATTTTCAAGCACAAAATCATTTGAGTTAAGCGTCGCCTTAAATTTGATTTTATGTTGCTTTAACCATTTATCTAAATAATCAAGCACCATTTGAGTATAAGGCAAAATATCCTGGTCTGTTTCGTAACCAACCAATTCGATTTCTTTCAAGTTCTCATTCTGCTTGGCAAGCGTTTCAATAAGTGAACTTGAAAGAATTGCTGTACCACAACCAGGGTCAAGTATTTTTAATTTATCTTTAGTTTGTTTTGGAAGCCCTGCCATGAAGCGAGCAATTTCCGTAGGGGTAAAAAACTGCCCCTTATCTTTTTTATGCCGTGTCGTAACAGTTTCGACATAAAACTGCCCAACCCTGTCGGCAAATTGGCTTGGTAACTCGGTAATGAGTGGCTTTATATCTATTGCTGCTGCCATACCAACAAATTTAGTAAAACTATTGTGGTTTAAAGCTATTTCGTTTATTATAGCAATTGATTATTATACTGAAGAATAGAAAGGTTTATTTGAATTAGTAAGATTAGACTGAAGATTGTCGTATATTATTATTCGAGTGACTTTTTAATTAAATAAGGACTAAGTAACGCTCATGCACAGGTCAGGAGACCTGCGCCAGAGTGACAGCAGCCAATTTTTTTTCAAACTATTATACTAAGGAGAGCGAGGGGTAGAGGTTCATATTTTTTTTGGCTTTACAAAAATTGAAATGATTAAACCAATGCTTACAATTACATCTACTACGTTCCATATAGTTCTGCCCAACGCCACTTTTATAAAAGGCTGAAATAACAATGCCAGGGCGAGATAAATAATTACTCCGGAATCTAGGGTTTGATTTTTTTGATAATCGAAATAAGCTAATAAGGCAAAACCTAACATGCCAACAAAGCGCGCGAATTCGTAATAGCCATAACGCATGTGAAAAAGGCAAAGTAAAAAAAGAATGCTTAATATTATTTTTATAATTGACTGAAACATTTTAATTGCAATTTTGATTTAAAAAATTATCATCTATTCCTTATTTCATAAATAACATTTATAAAATTTGGAAGATCATCTTTTGCTTCATCCCTATATTTTTCAGCATATTCAATAGCAAAGCTTCTATGTGCTCTAGTATAATTGTTTTCTTCATCTGGACTGTTCAAAAATTCTATCATATCTTTTTTTACATCATTAAAATATTTATCAATCAGTGTACTTAATAATTTTGAATTTTCAATAAAATTGTAATAATGAAGGATAAAAGTATCAAGATTTATAAGTGTTAGATCTTGAATAAGGATATTAGAAGGAATATTTATATTCTTTAATTCTGCTTTAAGGTGTTCATCTAAATATTGTTGTATTCCCGGCAAAGAAAATATAAAATCTGTATGAACAATAATAGGATAGATAACCATCTTTTTTGAAGTTCTTGAAAAACCTCTATCACAAGGGAATTCATCAGGGCTGTTTAAATAATTATTAATTTGTCTTTTTATTTGCTTAATTCCGGAAACTCCATTTATAAATTTTTGATCGATAGCTTCCTTTATTACTTCATAGGAGTAGGTTTGATATTTATTGCCATTTAATAAATAATCTTTCAATTCGATAAAATAAATTTTGTTGTCAGATCTACAGAAACAATCAGGTACACTAATTTTCTCTTTCGAGTCAAACCAAACAACATTATTACCTTGAATAAATATCCTTTCAAGAAGTTTTTTAAATACAACTGCCTCAATAACTTTCTTTGAAGGGAATCCAGATTTAAAGTCCTTGAATTGAGGATATAAACCATCTTTTTCCATGGAAGATTGATAGTAAAAATCGAATATAAACCCTGTATATAATTTCATTTTTAGAAAAACAGGATCCAAAATAGCATAATCATTTTCATTTAGTTTGAAAAGCGGTTTTTCTTTCAAGAGCTTATAATAAATATTCTCTTTGTTTTTTATTTTATAGTATTCAGAATCTATGGAAATATTTTGCAAATAAAGTTTTTTATTTTCTAATGAGATTACGGGAATCCGTTTGTGATAATCTGCTTTTTGATAAATTCGGTCGGGTATTGTAAAAAGTAAATAACTGTCTTCAAGTAATTGCCGAATCGTTCTAAAACCATTGAACTTCATATATCCTTTTAAATAGCCTTGCAAATTAACATCAAGAAAGATTTCTTTAACCGCAGCACAAAACTTTATTAATTCAACAATCCCATCTGGTCTATTGTTGCATTCGTACTGATTGATAATAAATGGCCATGTTATTCTTTGAAGGCTTTCAAAAAGAGTAGAACCCTCTTTGTTGAGAAAAGTTTGTTCGTCCTTTTTATTAGAGATATATACTATAATTGAATAGGCTTTGAGAGTATTTAAAATTTCGTCTTGGGTTAATTTTCTTTCTGGGTTTCCATTATAATTTTCAAATATAAAATTATAAAAATCTAAAATGTACCGCTCCCCAAAAAAGATAAATTCTAGCTTAGAAATTGAAGTGTAAAAACCTATTCTTTCTTTTAAATGGGTTTTTGCAGTAACATCAATTCCTTCCAGCCAATAATCCCAAATTTGATTTTGAGTCATTGAGTCAGAAGGATTAAAAAAGATTTCAAAATTGATTTTAGCTATGCGACGTATTACTGATTTTGACGGGATGTTACTAAGAAGCCCTTTTAATTTGGCAATTAATTCTTCATTTCCTAATTCTTCTATTCTTTCATCAAATAAATTAGAGAAAGAAATAACGTTGTAATTTTTCATTGGAATAATTTAATCTTCCCAGTATTGTATTCCTTTTTTATCAATATATCCTTTAGACTTTCCATTTAAAGCAACCTTCGAAAATCCATTTTTAAATTCCTCCAACAACTTCTTTAATTGTTTGTCCCTTCTTAATCGCATTTATTTCTTTATAGGAGGTTGTGAATTCTCCAAATTGCTTATTATAATCTTTGGTAGCCTGGATATCATGTGCAATTTTTTTTAAGTAAGAACTGTCAGAATCTGCCACGTAGAAAGTGTCCATTCCGGCAAACCCTCTTTTGGTAAAAACCTGAAGGCCAGATCCAGCAACTAATTTTGTTTGGTACTTCATCCAATAAACATCCTCTCCCATCTGATTACTTCTTTTGCTACCAATTTTCTTTAGACCCTGATAAGCTAAAGGAGGTTTTACTCTACATTTAATTTGGCCAAACAATTTCTGCGGTTGGCATAGTATCACTTTTACAGGAAAAGAGCAATAGACACAAAAAATAAAGCGCGAAAGAAGCATGTTGTAAATATTTCAACATTCATTTTACCTTCAATTAGGATAAAAGTAATAATTCTGTACGTGTTTTAAAATTTAAATAATGACATTAGCGTACAAGTTTATCACATTCCGCAACTATTAGAATTATAGGATTTAAAAATCTTCAATCAACTTCAATAATCTTCAATTATTTAATTATTTTTCTCTCCCTTTTTTTATTTTTGAGCACATAGATAATCAATAGTAAATCAATAGATGTATTAAAAACACCCTTCAAACTCAATGTTTATAGGCATTACAGCAAAAGTAGTCGTACAAGATTATCACATTCACCGTACAACATTATCACTTTGGTTGTACAGGATTATCACTTTCGTTGTACAAGATTATTACTTTGATGATAATACATGTACAGGAATATCGGAATTATTTCCTCAGTTTAAAAATTCATTCTTAATGGATGCTATTACCCAGGCGGGTATATTTTGTATTGGCTGTCTGGTATGTCTCCTTTCCGACAATTTAAGAGCTAAATCAGTGATCTTTGCACGAAAGGCAGCTAAGTTATTGAAGTCATTTAAAATGGCTTCGATTTGATCTATATGGTGTTGTTTAAATCCGAAGTGTTGTTTTAATAAATAAATGGCATCTTCCTTTAACCGGATTTGAGAATTCTTCACATCATTTTCAAAAGTCCTGGTCTTTATTATAAAATTGAAATTTGAAATTACACGTCCTTTCTTTGTGATACTAAATTCAAAAAATACATCCCCAATTTGTTTCAATTCTTTTTCAGCCGGTTTTATAATCCGGCGAATAAGCTCGGTGGGTTCGGGATAACAA
>DATKQQ010000061.1:0-14581 GCA_035532615.1 Hanamia sp. | reverse complement strand
GGTTTGCAAATTTATATAAAGCACAAATTACTTTTGTTAATTTGCGTGATCCTCATCAATTGTATGGATATAAAGAAAAGGAAGAATTTGAAATGTATGCCTATAGTGTACAAAGGACTTTTGATCATGTAAATATTCAATTCCGGCAACTGGAAACTTTTTCCGTTGAAAAAACAATGGAAAATCTCCATGAAGAAATTCCATACGACTTGTTGGTGATGGCACGTAGAAAATTAGATTTTTTTACCCGGTTTCTTCAAAAAAGTTATACCAAAAAAATGGCTTATGTTACAACTCTGCCCTTGCTGATTGTGCCGGAAAAATAATGTTTGTTCAGAAATAATCTTATAAAAAATGATACGTTCAAAAAACTGGTGGTTAATTACACTTAAAGGTCTCATCTTTATTTTTCTGGGAATTTATATTTTGAAATTCCCGGTTAGTGGTATGCTTGGCCTGATTGTATATGGAGGTGTTCTATTACTCCTTTCAGGAATTGCCATTATTTCTTTTGCTATCAGTACGCACAAAACAAATCCAAATTGGAAATGGCAATCCGGAGAAGGTATTCTTGACATTATTCTTGCCTTAATACTTTTGTTGAATATTGGCCTCACTGCAATCACGCTGCCTTATGTTTTTGCCTTTTTTGGAATACTCACAGGAATATTCTGGATTATGGAATCATTATATTTTAAACGTAATACTTACAAATATTGGCCTGTGGCGCTAATTGCAGGCATATTCAGTATTCTTATTGGCATAATCATATTTTATCGTCCATTGCTTGCAGCGCTCACTATTGTTACAATTATAGGTATCATGTTTATTGTTCAGGGTGTGTTTTTGGTACTGTTTTCATTAGAAATAAGGAGATTGAAAAAAAGAATTCTAATTGAATAATATTTTATCACAGCAACATTGTATATTAAAATAAAAATCTTCGTTATTTCCAGGGCTGCGGTCAGGCAGCTTTATTTACTGTAAGACAAGATTCATCTCTTAATATGACCCGTATCATAAAATCAAGGGAATTTTCTTGTTTACTGTAAAAAGAGTTTCTCTACTTTTGATTTTCTACCTTATTTCCAACACGTAAAAATTCTGATGCATAAAAATGAAAGCACTGTTTACCAAAGCAACTTTTATTTTAAAAGCCATTGGATTTTTCAATAAACGATTTTCAATACCTTGTTACCAAGACTAATCCGTTGAATTTTTCCAGTTCATTACCATTTATAAAAACAGCTCACCGTTAAACTGAAGATTTTTTTCTATCATTTCGTCAATAATATCGTCAACATTAGCACCTTCAAGGTTCCCATTTGAAGATAATTCAATATGGTTATTTTCTAATTTTACCGGTTGAAAATATCCTTGTTTTACAAATAAGGTTTTGCCCCTCCCATCATTGACTGCTTGCCATATTTCATTAAAATCAATTAAAAAGTTTCGGGAATTAACAGGGGCTTTGAGTTCTGCTAGGTGAAGATTGTTTTTTTCTGCTTTCAATTTTTTCATAACCGGCCACACTGCCTCCACTACGTAATGTGCTTTATCATTCATTCTGTTTCCGAACAGTTCACCGATAATCATTTCTTTTTTATCAACGATTTTTAAATATTCCGGATAATTAGATTCTTCGGTACAAATGATTACCGGCATTGGATTTTCTTTTTGCACTTTGTTGAGTTGCTTATCTACACGGTTAAAAAATTCACGCACCAGGCTTGTCTGTCGGCTGCCTATAGCAGCTTCAGATCTTTGCACCGGGTTTAAATCTGTATTAACCATGGGGAAGCCTTCCTCAATTTCGTCTGTAACCTTATCATTAAAAGCTTCAATCAGCCTTGCTTTATCGCGGCTCAAGACTAATATGTAATATGATGTTTCACGATACAAAGCCCTTACTAAATCTCTTGTAGCAAATGTTTTATCTACAACCACTCTGTTTTCAACTGTAATGGGTAAACGAATATATTCTGCTGTATTTTCATTTATAAAAAGAACCAGGCTTTCTTTATTAAACCTGTGGTTAATGCCTTCTGCCAGGGTGTTTATTCTTTCCATCATATCAATGACAAAGGCTTTTTCATAGTTTGCGCGTAATCTTGATTCAGCTTCCTTTATCAGGTTTTTCAACACAATCGAATCTTTTTCATTGTCAGGAATAGTACGATGTGTCTGTAAAATAATTCTTACGCAACAATCGGATGTAATGTTTTTTAATTTCTTTAAAGTAGTATTCATAAAGTAGTATTTCTTTTAAGATAAGCTTTTAATTCCACATTGTTATTAATTGCAATGCGAAGGAATTTGAATTAACTTTTCATTTCAGAAATACTAAATCAACAAAATCTCTTCAGTGAATTTTCTTAATTGAACGTCTGTAATGTATTAAAAAATACATCAAACTTTTGCATTAATACAGTGACAATCGGGGCTGTTTTCTCTGGCATATCTTAACCCGCTATTCCACCATTCTTTCATTTTATCAGGGTCAAATATCAGCGAATTGTCAGTAAGACTTTCATGGGGTTGGTAAATATTCAGTGTAACATTTTTTTGCAAGCCCTCCATACGACCAATTACCAGGTCGTCTATTTGAATTTGGTTCAGCATAAAATCAAAAACTCTTTCAGTTAACTCTAAAGCATTACGCACCGGCGGCTTTTTAATTTTATATTTTTCCATTTTAAGAATAATAACATCAATATCTGTAGCGCCCATTTCAATTGCATGAGAAACGGGAACCAGGTTTCCCAAACCACCATCGACATATTCAAAATCATTTTTTTGTAAAAGGCTCATAAATGGAACCACGTTGGATGAAGCCCAAATCCAATCGCAATAATCATCATAAGTGCAGTTTTTAACCGATTTATATTCCATCTGCATACTCGTTAGGTTGGCAACCGTTACCACTACATCAGGTCCGGCATTCTTCATTTTCAAAAAATCTTCTTTAGTTAAAAATTTTCTTATCAGGTCTCTCAGGTTCAGACTTTCTCCAAATGTTTTCTTTCCTCTCAAAAACATTTTCACAATACCGAAGTGATTTATACTTGTATTATAAACTTCATTTTGTTTGTAAATAACGAAAGGGTTCACATTAAAAATGTCTGACTGGGTTACAGATGTAAAAATGCCATGAAGTTTTTCAATTTCACCCAAAGAAAGAAGAGGTATCAACAGCGAGCCGGCAGAAGTGCCTATAAATATATCATATTCTTTTTTACATTCTTCAATCAAAAATTGAGCAACTCCCCCGGCAAAAGCTCCCTTACTACCTCCCCCTGATATAACTAATGCTTTCATAGCTTAATAAATAATTTAAAAATAAACAAATCCCGCTGAAGTTATAAGGTAAATTTAAGTGGTAAATAATTTTAAAAATAATTTTAGTAGAAGATAATTTTCGATACTGAAAATTTTTGATTAGATTAAAGCCTCATCCCTGTCAGAATTTTTTTGACTTTATTTAGCAGCATTTCATTTTTCAAAGTTTATCTGAAAAAATTGGATGAAGAATGCACCTAGCCTTCAAAATACTTTTTTAAAAAGAAAGGAATACAGTCATAATATTTCAGGAACCTGGATTTCTCTTTAACAGCTTATACACTTCAAACCAAATCACTGATATAAAGGCGATAGCACTTGTCCAACTGATTTGCATTGCATTTAAAGAGGTTATTCTGAAGAAAGACGCAAATGAAGGAATGTATAAAATCATTGCAAGCAACACCAACGTAACGGAAAGCATTATGATCATTAATGTATTCCTATATTTTAAAGTCGTAAAAATCGAAAAATAAAAAGACCGGTTTACCAATGTCAAAAATATATTGGCAAAAATCAATGTAGTGAAAACCATGGAACGCGTCATTTCTGCATTGTATCCTTTATGTACAGAAAATTGATACATAAATAATGTGCCCGCGGTAATAGCAAGTCCCTGGATAATACTGATGGTAAGTTCTCTTAAATTAAAAAATGTACTGGTCATTTTCCGCGGAGGACGATGCATCGCATTTTTTTCCGGTGGCTCGTTTTCATATACTATAGAACACGTAGGTCCCATAATTAATTCTAAAAATATTACATGCACGGGCGTAAATATTGTAGGGTAAATCCATCCCAAAATAAGCGGCGCTGCTACTGTTAATATAATTGGAATATGAATGGAAATAATGTATTGAATGGCCTTTTTCAGGTTGCTATAAATTTTTCTTCGCATGGCAATAGCACACACCATTTTTCCAAAATCATCATCAGTGAGAATGATGGAAGCAGCTCCCTTCGCAATTGCAGAACCACGCTTGCCCATAGCAATACCTATGTGCGCAGCTTTGATGGCCGGCCCGTCGTTGACTCCATCACCAGTCATCCCTACAATTTTATTTTGCCTTTTCAGGCTCTGAATAATTTTTAATTTTACTTCAGGAAACATGCGGGTAAAAATATAATTATGCAAAACTGCTTTATCAAATTCGTTTTGATTGAGCTCTGATAATTCGACACCATCAATAGCTTTTTCCCAACCTCTGAAACTAGCCTGTTTTGCTATAGCAGCAGTAGTTATCAGGTTGTCGCCAGTAATTATTTTCACTTTTATCCCGGCATCATACAAATGCTTAAATACCAATGCTATATTCTTTTTAGGCGGGTCATAAAAACCAATCAAACCTAAAAATGTATTTGTAAACTCTTGTTGTGTTTTGGGAAATTCATTTCCTGCAAAATCAATAACGCCTACACCCAATACACGCAAACCTTTTCTGGCAAACGATTCTAAATAAGAATTCACTTTATTTCTTTGTTCACTGGTTAAGGAAGAAGATTGTAGAATGGCTTCGGGTGCACCTTTGACCGCGATGATTCGCTCTCCATTTTTATTTTCAAAAAGGTGCGTCATCATTGGCGGCTTGCCATCCAAAGGATATTCATGAATCATTTTAAATTCACTACGCCGGTCAAGAGAAATATTTTCCTGGTATGATTAGTGAATGGCAATTTCCATTGTATTAAAAGGAACACTTTCACTGGCCCACATAGCGGTACTCAATAGATTTTGTGTTCCGGCACTTTTCCAATTTTCTTTTGTAAAAATTTTATCGGCATTAAAATCATAAAGCTGGAATATTTCCATCCGGTTTTCGGTAATGGTTCCGGTTTTGTCGGTACACAAAACTGTGGCAGCACCCAACGCTTCAACGATAGAAGTTTTCTTTACAATAATTCCTTCTTTCATCAACCGCCATGCACCCAATGCCATAAAGGTGGCAAGGGCAACAGGAATCTCTTCGGGCAATACCGACATGGCAATCGTCAATCCTTTTAGCAGACTACCTAAAATATCTTTCGATTGAAAATAATTGATTCCCCAGATAATCAGAAAGACTACTGCACCTACCAATGTCATCCACTTTACAAATGTGTTGATCTGTTTTTGTAAAGGCGAAATTTCCTTCTTTATATCCTCAACAGATTTTCCCAACTCACCCAGTTTGGTATAATTGCCAATAGCGCTCACCTCAAACACGCATTGTCCTGATTCAGCCAGCGTGCCACTATAGACTTTATTCTCTTTCGGATTATCCATGTTTTTTGTAACGCTGAAAGATTCGCCTGTAAGAATGGATTCATTTACTGAAAAATCATTGAGTTGTTTTACGATTCCATCTGCTGGTACCAGTTCCCCTTCGGAAACCACCACATAATCACCCACCACAATTTCTTCCGCTAATAAAAAACCCGGTTCATTATCCCTAATCACAGTGGCGTGCGATTGTGTAAATTCTTTTAAAGTATCCAATGCATTCCGGCTCCTGTTATCCTGGTAAACTGAAATAGCTGAAACCAATATGATAGCACCACTCATAAACCATGCATCAGAAAATTCCCCAAGGATAAAATAAATTGCAGCAGCAGCAGCCAGTAAAATAAACATAGGTTGTATAACGGCTTCTTTCATTGAATACCAGAAAGGATTTGCTGAATTTGATTCTATTTTATTCTTTCCATAATTTTTCCGTGAGGTACTTACTTCACTTTGATTAAGGCCTGTGAATGGAAAGAGATTGGTTGTATTCATTGAAGACTATTGATTGTCTGAATAGAAATACGTGATTTCCTAAAGTGAATTCAGTTAATAATTTTAATGTTTTCCTTTGAAATATATTTTAATGAAATCAATAAAAATCCTATTGTTACCAGAGTTCTAAACATCATTGCGTAAACAGTTTTATGCTCATAAATTCCCCCGGAATAAATATGAATTCCCAAACCAATAAATGTGATTACGAGAACACCAACAGCAATATTCAATACCATCGTAGTCCATTTTTTCTTTGTAAAAAAACCATAAGCTACCGCGAGGTATAGAAAAGCACATATAAAATTGGCGATTACTACAAACAAAACATAATTACTCTCCTCCTCACGAATATCAAATAATCCGAAGATCACTGCAGTGCTCATAAATAAGGTAACGATGCCAAAAAGAGCAATTATAAAACCGGAGATAAATAATACAATTGATTTCATTTAGAATATGATTTGATAAACTTTTTTTAATTTGATCGTGAGGAATAAATCTATTTATTTTGGTTTCACCAAACTATCCGCAGGATATTTTGCTTCCATTTCTTTCTGCGCATTGGCGGCCCAGGTTATTAAATTTGATTTCTGGTCCGGGTTCAATATAGCATCACGATGGAGTATGGTGTATGAAAACAACGGCATCTCGTTGTCTTTGATTTGTTTCTGAATCTCCTTAAATTTCTTATAGCGCCTGTAAACGGGATAGGTGACGAAAATTGAAAAATTCACTTCCTTTTTCCCTTCTACAATGTGGTCATTCAGAAACCACGCCACCGGTTGTATGTTTTCATACCATGGATATCGCGTAGTATTGCTATGGCAATCGTAGCAGGAAACTTTCAGGATTTGCTGTATATCCTCCGGCACCTGTTGAACGGCTGTGATTTGATTAGCCGCCATTTCCTCACCTTGATTTTTTGCAGGCCTTATAAATTGAATTGTTATAAGAGCAATCACTAAAATAACTATTATAACTTTTAAGATCTTTTTCATTAGTGTAATAAATATTGATGAATTTAAAATTAGATTTTTCTACATTGATTATTATTGATGCGGATCATTTTTTAAAATGACTATGGTCATGCTTTCATAAATTCAATTTCGTATATAGATATTATAACTGGTTTTATTTTTCAGAGACATCCTTCGCAAGCAGACAGATATTTTTAAATGATTCCATAAAATAAAATCAGGTAAAAAACCCAACATTTTTAGCATTATTCATTCAACTCTTCTACCCAATCTGAAAATATTCTTTATAATCCTTTCTACAAATCAATGGCAATATTTATTCATAATGATGATAAGTATCAGGCTTTTCTCTGACTACCCTCATTTTTTCCCGATTCAGGCACAGAGACCTTTACATCGTCAATTCGATAGGTTAAATCCAATAACTACCGGATTAAAAAAAAATAAAATCAATTTTTAAAACAATTAAAACATTAACATGAAAGCGTTAGTTTACCATGGACCTCAAAAAAAATCATGGGAAGAAAAACCGAAACCCGTAATTTCCAAAGCAACAGACGCGGTAGTAAGAATCAGCAAAACAACTATCTGTGGTACTGATCTCCATATAATGAAAGGGGATGTAGCTACTGTAACTGAGGGCAGAATATTAGGGCATGAAGGAGTGGGAGTAGTGGAAGAAGTTGGTAGTGCCGTTTCTAATTATAAGAAAGGAGATCATGTATTGATCTCATGCATTACTTCCTGTGGCAAATGTGAGTATTGCAAAAAAGGAATGTACTCTCATTGCCAGGACGGCGGCTGGATATTGGGTAATACAATAGACGGCACACAGGCAGAATTTGTCCTCATACCTTATGCCGATAACAGTTTATATCCGATTCCTGCAAACTCTGATGAGGAAGCGCTTGTCATGTTGAGCGATATTTTACCAACCGGCTTTGAATGTGGCGTTCTGAACGGACAAGTTCAGCCAGGTGATACGATAGCTATTGTAGGTGCCGGTCCCGTTGGATTGGCTGCATTGCTTACTTCTCAATTTTTTACTCCCGCCAACATCATTATAATTGACATGGACGACAACCGTTTAGCCATTGCCAAAAAATTCGGAGCTACTTATTCCATCAATAGCGGTCGTGAAGATGCGGTAAAAAAAATAATGGAGCTGACAGGGAAAAAAGGAGTGGATGTAGCGATTGAGGCAGTTGGTGTTCCTGCTACTTTTGAATTATGCCAATTCATTGTGGCGCCGGGTGGACATATTGCCAATATTGGCGTACATGGCAAACCGGCTACTCTTCATCTCGAAACTTTGTGGGCGCAAAACATTACCATCACCACACGGCTGGTAGATACTGTTACCACACCGATGCTTTTCAAAAATGTGCAATCGCAAAAGCTCCAACCTAAAAAATTGATCACGCATCATTTTAAATTAGGAGATATACTCTATGCTTATGATGTGTTTGGTAATGCTGCAAAAGAACAGGCTCTAAAAGTAATCCTGGAAAACTAAAGACAAAACATTTTCTTTTATAAATACATCATATTAAAAAATAAAAAAAATAAAATGAAAAAGATAATCATACCTGGTTTAGTTGCCGGGGTTATAATACTGATATTAAGTGTGCTTTGTTTATATCTCACCATTTGGTTATTCCCTGACATGGCTATGCAATATTTTGATCCGGCTTTTAATGATCAGGCCAGCCGGGCTATGATCTATTATATTCATCCGTTCATTATTGCCATGGCTCTTTCATGGTTTTGGAACAGGGTTAAGGGAATTTTAACCGGTTCTTTTCTCACACGTGGAATTGAATTTGGAATTATATATGTTTTGGTCGCCACTTTTCCCACCATGTGGCTAATATACAGCGCTATAACTGTTTCAATGGAAATGACATTCACCTGGTTTTTATTTGGGTTATTACAGGGAATAATTGCAGGACTCGTGTTTGAACGAATGAATCCATAAAATGATTTGAATATCAATAAAAAAATAAAAACGATGAAATCTTTTAAAAAACTTTTAATTATCCTGCTTTTCTTAAGCAGGGGCCAGGTTTTCGGACAAACCAATTATCTTCTTAATAATGGCTATAGTGTTACTATTATTGGTGGCTCAAACCTGCATGATTGGGACGAAACAGCAGGAAATGTAAGCGGCATAGCTAATATAAGCTGGAACCCTAACGGAAGCTTTAATATCAATGCCATAAAAATGATAATAGATGTAAGGTCCATCAAAAGTTCCGAAGGAAGCACCATGAATAATAAAACTTATAGTGCTTTGAAGGTAAATAATCATCCTTCTATTTTATTTGCAATCACCTCTCCTTTGCAATCAATCCCTGCAAGCGCGGGTGGAGAAAATATAACAGTATCAGGAAATCTAACTATAGCCGGCGTAACACATCAAATTACGATTCATGCAAAAGTAGTAGCAACCCCCGGCGGCAATGTTGATATTGACGGTTCGCAACCCATTAGAATGAGTGATTATAATATTGATCCACCTACTGCGCTTTTTGGGATGTTGAAAGTAAGTGATGAGGTAACTATTCATTTTAAAATGGAATTTAGAAAATAATCAATAATAAAATTTCTGTAAACCTTATAAATTTTAGAACATGAAAGCAACTATTAAAACTTGTAAACTTTTATCAATTACAGCGATGGTGTTTATGACATCTTCAGCAATTGCGCAGAAAATGCAGTATTTCCGACCTAATGATAAGAATGGCCTCAATGTATTTGAAACTACAAAAAAAGATTCGGTGACTTTTAAAAGACTTGCCGTAAAAGTAGGTGGCAACTTTACACAAGATTTCCAGGCACTTCGCGCTCATAATAATGCAACCCCTGTAACGGCGCCAGATGGAAGTAACTCTAACGAACTAATGCCTCTTAAGAATGGATTTAATCTTGCCATGGCAAATTTTAATATTGATGCGCAATTGAGCGATGGCATCCGTTTAAGCCTTACCACTTATTTATCTACACGTCACCATGAGGATGCATGGGTAAAAGGAGGTTATATTCAGTTTGATAAACTTACTTTTTTGAAAAGTCCCCTCATTAATTTACTGATGAGCCGTATTTCCATTAAGGTGGGAGACTTTGATGTGGATTATGGTGATGAACATTTCCGCAGAACCGATGGGGGCAATACCATTTACAATCCTTTTGTGGAAAATTATATTATGGATGCTTTTGCTACAGAGATAGGCGGTGAAATTTATTATCATTCAAATAATGGTTTCCTGGCAGTTGGCGGAATCAGTGATGGACAGTTGGACCCAACTGTTGTTGCATCTACCGGAATTGACCCAAAAACCGGTAAACTTAATGTTTATGCCCCGGCTTTTCATGGAAAAATTGGTTATGACAAACAAGTTTCCAGTGATTTAAGATTGAGGCTAACCGGCTCATTTTATACCAACAAAAGTAGTTCACTTAATACTCTTTACTGGGGCGATCGTACAGGGTCTCACTATTTTTTTGTAATGGAAAATACGGAAGCTACCAGCGATGGGAATGCCTGGTCAGGTAGATACAATCCTGCTTTCAGTGAACAGGTAAAAGCTTTTATGATAAATCCTTTTTTGAAATACAAAGGACTGGAATTTTTTGGCACTTATGAAATGACTAAAGGAAGAACACTTGCCGAAACTAACTTACTACAAGCCAATCAATATGCGGCTGATCTTATTTACAGATTTCCGGCTGAAAAGAAAAACTTTTGGATTGGCGCCAGATACAATTCAGTCACAGCCGCAATGCCGGGTGATCCTAACGACATTACTATTAATCGTATAACTGGATCTCTTGGATGGTTTATGACTAAAAATGTGATGATGAAAGCAGAATATGTAAACCAGGATTATAACAACTTCCCTACTAATGATATTCGCTCAGGTGGTCAGTTTAATGGAGTAATGATTGAAGCTTCAGTTGGATTTTGAGAAATTATCGGGTCATAGAAACTTAAATTAAAGCAGGTGGCGGAAAATAAATTCCGCCACTTTAATTCCCAATAATCATGAAGAGCATTTTTATAATTTCAAATTGGATAAGTGCACTTATATTATTTGCTCCGGGAATTACCGGTAAAGATTTTAAACCCGTAACTATATCTTACTCTTTTGAAAAAGGAAGTAAAGTATCCATTGACGGCATCACCAATGTAAAGGACTTTACCTGCGTGTCTGTAAAATTATTTTCCGAAAGTCAGACGATGTCTTTATCAGAAGATTCCGGTTCAACAATTTATTTTAAAAATGCTGGGTTACATTTAGATATCAGGTCGCTGAACTGCGGCAATAGCGGGATGAACAGGGATATGAGGCATTCGTTGAAAGCTGATAGATTTCCAGACATCTTAGTTACATTACAAAAAGCTCAATTAACAAGTGGGAATTCTTTTTTTTTCCCCGCCTGGGTCAGCTTAAAGATTAATGTGTCAATCAGGCTGGCCGGAGTTGAACATTTGGCAACTATTAAAGTACAAGGGAAAAAGACAGGTGCCAATCAATATCATTTTATAGGTGAATATCCTTTGCTTTTGAGCGATTTCGGAATTGATCCACCCACTGCATTATTTGGGATGATCAAAGTAGGCAATGCTGTGGAAGTCAAATTTGATTTGTGTATTGTTGCTGATACTATAAATAATTGATTATTTTTTTAGTAAGACCCAAAAAAACGAAAGATCTTCTCCAATTCCTTTTTTTAAACAGAAAATAAAAGTGTCGCCCACCTGACAGAAAACAAATTTTTTTAAGGAATTATTATTCTACATGATTTCACACTTTCATCAAAATATTTTTAGAATTGATCAATGATATTTTATGGTTCCATTGTTCACAGCCATCTTTTTCAAATCTCTTCCGGGTTCTGATGGAATAAAGTTAACTATAAATTAATGAGGAAGATTAGGGATATTACTAACGAAAATCAATTTTTATTTTTTGAGTTAGAATTAGTTTTGGTGAATAGAAATTATTGAATCAAAAAAATAATTATGAAAAATATTCTTGTTCCAATTGACTTTTCAACTGCATCAGATAATGCATGCAAATATGCAATTTCATTGGCTGAAATTTTTAATTCTAAAGTAATTTTTTTAAATGTTGTTCCCTACACCTTAATCATAGATGAAGAAGCCGCTCCTGCAACTATCAGTATGCATCAGGAACAGGTTACAGAAAATAAGGATTTGATGACTAAAGAAACTAAGTCTTTTTCAAAAAATCATAAAGCTAAAATACAGGGATACGTTGAGGAAGGTGTTCCATCTGATATTATCCTGGAAATGGCAAATGAAAATAAACCTGATATGATTATCATGGGCATGAAAGGGAAAGGGAAAAGCAATTCTGTTTTTGGAAGCACAGTTACAGCCATCGTTCGAAAATCATCCATCCCTGTTTTGATAATTCCCGAAAATGCGTTTTATCAATCAATTGACACAATTACCTTTGCAACTGATTTTGATGCTGGTACAGGAAGCGATAGTTATTCTTTATTGATAGAGATCGCAAAAAGATACAGTTCATTCATTCAAATATTGAATGTGCAAAGGAAAGGGAAGCAAATAAGCGATAACGAATTTATCGGGAAAATGGGTACTCACTATTCATTTGAAGCGATGAAACACAGTTTTAATACAATTGAAGATGCAAACGTAATAGAAGGAATTAATAAATTTATTGAAGAAAGGTCTTGTGAAATATTGGTAATGATAGCTCATAAACACTCTTTTTTTGAAAGAATGCTGGGCAAAGTATATACTAAGAAGATGAGTTATGAAACAAGGATTCCTCTGCTCGTATTACAAAACAAATAATAATCAATCTCTTTTGATTTTAATTTTTTATGAAACACATGTTGGTATCCACAGATTTTTCCATGACATCGCGTAATGTATGTGAATATGCGGTTTTGCTGTCCCGGGATTTTGGTGCCAGAATAACTTTAGTGCAATGTATTTTCCCGACAATGGTTATTGATGATATTTCTGCGGCCTCAAAAATAAACCTCTCTGGCTCCTTAAAAGAAAATCCATAGTTCAACAATTTTAGAAAAGGAGAAAATTATTCTTTGTTTGTTTTAAATTGCCTTTGATCAGGACACGATCCCAATTGTTCATTGTTTCGTTTTCTATTAATACAATACCTCCGTAATTTTTCAACAACCCTGTTTTGACAATTTCAATATGGTTACCTCTTGATAAAAATCTTTCCAAATCATTCATCCATATTCCTGTAGATTTAAAATGGTGATCCATCTTCAAAGATTTCAACAATTGTTTTTTATAATATTTATCAATCAGAAGAAGGCCGTCCCTGCTGTATTTCAAGGCTTCTGAAACAGCAGAAATTTCGCGGATTACATGATTCGATTTTTTTGCTAACTCTAATTTTCCGGCTAAAAACTCCCAATGCCAGTATTTCCATTCATCACTGATCTCTGATGCCAGTAAATTCAATTTATCTTCTGCATCATCTGAGAATAATGTGTTACCCTTTTTAAACATAATTTCCCTAAAGGTTGACATATCACATAACGTGTTTGCTTGTATGTTGTTCCCTGTAACGAAGATTGGTTTTTTGTTTTTAGGATTCATTAATTTTAATACATTCAAAATTTGTTGACACCTTTCCGTTCTTGTTGGTTTTCCCACCAGGCCAGGGTATCCAGGAGAATTCGAAATAAACCCGCTCTCTTTTGTTTCATATTCTTTATGTAGTTTCCCATTGTAGAATTCAAAAAAGATGGATTTTGTATCTCCTGAATACAAGAGAAAAAACTCTGGCTGTTGATTTGTGTTAACTACAAGATCTAAAAGAGAAATATTTTTATTAAAATAAATTAAAGTCTTTGTAAAAAAATCCAAATAGGTAACACTTTCTTCATTGGGGCCAATTAGTATCACGACACTTTTTTTGTGTGTATTATAATTTAACTTAGTGAAAGTTTTATCCAGCCTTTTAAGAATACTTTTTCCAAATTCGCCATTGTATTTTTCTTTCAGTTTTGTTGCTACTGCCTCAGTGATATAGTCAATAGTGGTTTGAATAAATTTTTTATCATGCATGGAGGGCTGAAAAGGAAAAGTGATGCCGAGGGTGGTAATAGGTAATTGTTCTTTTTTTATTTCCCTGATAACTTTTTTTGGAGTAGTTGCTACAAGCATGATTTATTATTTTATGGCTTACCAATAATTTATTCAATTATTTCTGTAAAATTATCCTGCTTATTTTTCTTAAAGAATGATCCAAGTCATTCCTTTTCCTGATTGTTATCAGCAGAATGATGCAGATCATATTCAAAAATGATGAATGTCATATCTAAAATGACTTTATAAAAATAATATTGCAGGTATGATTATAAGGAAAATACATTTCGTGTTTTCCAAAATATTTTAAAGGATATAAATCATGCCCGAAACAGAAATCTACAACCAGGTTGAATTTCAAAAAATACTTCTTCGTGAAATTTC
>DATKQQ010000060.1:0-3474 GCA_035532615.1 Hanamia sp. | reverse complement strand
TGTTACATCTGATATAAAAGAAGCATCTACATCATATGATGATACCATATACAAACACTGCCATCGCTTGTATTCTTTCAAGCTTACTGCTTTTTCCATTCTCTGTTTTAAATCTGTTTTGCTTAAATGCCCTTGCAGGTTAAATCGTTTCATATTTAAAAGTTTAACTGCAAAGGTAAACTATATTAGTATATCTGATAGCGGTTTAGTATTACGTATTCCCAAACAAATGCGGATACTATGCGCTATGCTGGAAATAGAGCCGCATACAGCATTGCAGAACTTTGCCGATGATTTAAGTATCGCATCGGAAGGAATGAGCAATGAGGACAGGCGTAAAAAGGCAACGGATTATCTGACACGCTGCACTATGGACAATGAAATGTATAAGCAGCATCAGATTAAAATCTTTTTTGACGAACTCAATGCCCTGCTGGAAAAATGGCCCAATGACAAAACATCCTTTAAAGCGTTCCTGAAGAAATGGCCTGATATATGGCAGCGTTTACGAAGCCGGTAACGCAGCGGAGGCTGGACAGAATGTGCGGCCTTACTGCGTTTAAGAAAGTGAGGGTATGCAAACATTATGCTGTACAGCAAACAAACAAATAATCCGGATTTTTATTTTTACCCGCCATAGTAAACCAACAAATTTTTAGTTTTTCTATTTAGCAAAATGAATGATTAAAGAGTCTGAAAAACCTGCCGCAGCCGCCCGCAAGCCTGTAATACTTTGAAGTCTGTCCGGGCGGCTTTGGCTTGCGCAAAAAACATAAACGATTGCCCGCAGGTTCTGTTATGATTTATAGTTTGTACAGGGCAATCATTTATGTTTTTTGCGCCATTGTGATACCCCGAAAACAGAAGTGATTTTTTTCTTTCAATTGAAAAAGAAAAAGTCATTATCTTGGTGGCTGAAAAAGTTCTTTGAGTTGGTGCCTGGCAGTTGGGACGTTTTTATAAAAGCATCAAAAAAGGTATGGTAGTTATTATCCGTTTGGCTTAGCCATGGCAGGCATTTGCGACAAAGCACTCAAGCCCAATTATACAGAAAACAAGTACCGGTATAATGGAGGTACAGAATTGCAGAATAAAGAATTTAGCGATGGCACAGGATTAGAACTGTATGATGCCAATGCCAGGATGTACGACCCGCAGATAGGAAGGTTTGGAGGGATAGATGCCATGAGTGAGCAAACAAGATGTTTATCTCCTTACCAATTTGCTTATGATGATCCCACACTTTTCAATGATCTCGGAGGAATGAAGGCAACGCCAAAGGGTGGATTTTCTCCATATAGCCCAGCAGAACAACAGTACATTAATGGACTTACAGACCCAATGGGGCATGAAGATGGCTGGGGAGAGGAATTTATGGCAGGAGGTGGCGGAGGTGGTGGTGTAAGTGCAGTTGATGGAGGATACACTTATACAGGGGAGGCTGCCCAACAGTTGATTAGTGGATTGCAAAATGCAATGAATAATGCTGATGCAGATGGTAATTGGTTTAAATTAGGAATAAATAATGATGGCGATATAGGTTATTGGGCCCTGATGCCAATACAAGGGGCCCGGAATATCAAAAAGGAATAGCTCTTTTAAGAAGTATTGCGGGTATTGGCGAAATTAATGCAGCAGTGATATTATTTGAGTTGCAGGATATATGGAGGTTTAAATGTTTTGATAATTTATGCAGTTACGTAGGATTGGTTCCAAATACCCACGACAGCGGGGAAACAAAAAAATCAAAAGGCATCACCAATCGCAGCAATAATTATCTGCGTACGGCACTGGTAGAAAGTAGTTGGAGCGTTATTCGTAAAGATCCGGCCTTATTGATGAAGTATAAAATGTATTGCCGTAGAATGGACAAAAACAAAGCGATCATAAGAATAGCAAAGCATTTGCTATCAAGAATCAATTATGTTTTAAAAAATAAAAAAGAGTATGTATCAGGTGTGATAGCTTAGGCAGGTTTTTTTAAGGCATTAAGACTTCAAAAGTAATTTCTCCCGAAAAAAGGTTTGGCAAAAACCAAACCTTAAAAACGAAATTACTTCGTCAGTCACCGGATTTATTCCTGGCAGGTTGCTCCTCAGCAGAGCCTGCTTCCGCTTCAATCCGGCAGTAACAAAATTAATAAAAGTCAATTGTTTAATTAAAAAGTTCTTTACAAAAGCTCCTTATCGTTTATTGCCAACTGCAGCTTACTTAGGATTAAAAACCTAAATCGTCTGTCACTCAAAGGATACAAGGAGCTGTTTTGAAAATTTAAAAAAGACCATGCGACCTTTTTGAAATAGAAAAGCGTTCGTTCATTGAATTGTGCTTTTTTATTGAATACCTGACATTAAATATTAAAATTATCGAGAGAGAATTAAAAAATATAAAAAGTTATTCACCGATTCAGCGTTTTCTCATCATTGAAGGTTGGCAACCCTGAAAGCTATGAAAAATTTCAATGTTTATTTGTATTGGTGCTATAACAATTGAAAAAGTATAGTGCTAAATGATTGGTTATCAATTTTTTTTTTTTTGATATATTGCATGTAATAACGTAAATAATAAATTGTTGCACGCCATTTTTTCGACCAACTTTTAAGGGCGGCAGACCCAGGAAAATTCCTTAACTTCGGACAAATATATTTAGACATGTTAGTCGAACGAACAAGTAAAGAAGTAATTATACGGCTGCCCGCTTCGGTGGACTCAGAAGACCTGCAGGACTTATTGAACTATGCACGTTATAAAGAGTTGACTTCCGACTTTAAAGTTGACCAAAAGGAGGTAGATAAGCTTGCCGACCAAATAAATGCTAAATGGTGGTCTAAAAACAGAACCAAACTTGTGAAATGAAAATCATCGTTGACACAAACATTGTTTTTAGCGCCATCTTGAATTCCAACAGCAGAATTGGCAAAATATTGCTGAACTCAAAAGAGCATTTTCAATTTTATTCTTGCGACTATTTGCGGACAGAAATCCAGCGGCATCGCAGTAAACTCTTGAAATTGACAAAACTGACCGAAAGTAAATTAGCCGAACTTGAAGGACTTGTAACACACAATATAACCTTTATTGACGAACGATTATTGCCACGAGAACTTTTGTTGAAAACGGAAATACTTTTAAAGTCAGTTGACCCAAATGACACGCCTTTTGTTGCATTGACAAAGCATTTGGAGGGCAGACTTTGGACCGGCGACATGCAGTTGTACAACGGATTAAAATCAAAACGCTTTAAAGAAATCATTCTTACAGCGGAACTTTCCTTATTGCTTGACGAATTGGAGCGTGACTAAAACGGTGTGCAACAAATAAGACTTCGTCGGGCACGAAGTGCCTCCGATGAAGTCCGATGTTGTACGGAACCGGGGTTTGAATAATTAGAGACTATGGGGTTTGAGTTGAAAAGGCTTTGCGTTTACGGTAGGGCGTTATATCTCACATAATTTTGGTAAGCGGGTTTTAGTA
>DATKQQ010000059.1:0-2142 GCA_035532615.1 Hanamia sp. | reverse complement strand
AAGGAACTGAATGTTATAGAGTTACATTTTCTCAATGCCCGAAGGCAAATACAAAACATATCAAACCTCTACGGCATCAAAATAGCTTGCTGAAAAAAGTGACAATTTGTTTTCAGTTTTTTTTGCTTAAGCGCCTAAAGGACATTTATTGTTTTCTTTATTACCCTAAAAATGAGTGTATTCACATTTTTTGGATTATTAAAAGTTTGGCTTTTACCATCTTTCGTTCTTTAAAATACTTAAAAACCAGAACATTCTTTTGTGATTTTAAAAATTTGTTTTATGAAAAAAAATAGACTCTGTAGATTGTTTTATAAATGGACATTCCTGCTTATTTTAATTTTTCAATTACCAACAATCTCAAAGGGGCAAAGTTTAAAGATCAGCGACTTTGTTTTATTTGGCGGTAGTGGAACTAATATTGGAACCGGTTGTTCCTTTTTCAGGCACTCATCTCCAGATATACAGGGAGGTTCGGTTGGGGGCAATTCTTTTGTAAAAACAAGCACCAACGCGACTATTAATGGAAATATCTATAGTGGAGGCTTTATACAATTAGCCAACAATAATTCCATTTCCGGAAATATCACTTCAGCCAATTCGCAATCATTAAAAAGTTGGATTATTTCTGGCGGAAACAATACCTCAATTAGCGGAAATATTGATGTAAATGGTAATACAAAAATTAACAGTGGGAAAGTAAACGGGATAGTTACTCATCCTTCCGGTACTTATTATTTAGGACCTACACCCGGAGGTGGCAATATCACAGGGACGCCTAACTTACCCATCCTTCCTGCTTTGCCTGATATTACTAACTTTCCGACAGCAGGGAATAATAACATTTATTCTTCTCAAATCTTGACTCCCGGCGCTTATGGAAATATTTCGATAGGGAATAATCAAACCATTACTTTATCCGGTACAGGAATATATATTTTTAATTCTATTAAAAGTATCGGCAATAATAATTTTGTTTTTGATTTTAAAAATGATCCATCTGGTACTTTTAAAATATATGTTTATGGTGACGTGGACTTGAATAAGGTAAATACAAGTACCGTAAATGGGGGAGATGCTACCAGAATTTATTCTGAAACTCACGGCAATGGGTCCTCTTGTTCGTTTGGCAGATATTCCTGGAATATTGCCAACATACCTTCATGGGGAGGAGCGTCTTCAAACTGGTTAGGTACAGTATGGGCTCCTTATGGTGGCATTAATTTAGGTTCGGGCTCAGGTCAAAGTACTTATACAGGTGCTTTTTACAGTGGGACACAGGTTAATATCCAAAATAATGTTACCATAAATTATGCTCCTTTTATTCAATGCAGCACTCCAGTTGCCAATGCAGGAAGTGACAAAGTATTAGACTGTTCTACTTCTACTGTACAATTGGATGGAACAGCCTCAACACCTGGCCTGCAATATAGCTGGGCTGCAATAGATAATGGCAAAATTATTTCTGACTCTACAACATTGACTCCAACTGTAAATGCAGTAGGCGGTTATGTTTTAACTGTTACAAACCCAAATGGTGGCTGTTCGGCAACGGATACTGCTTTGGTAACTTTTAGCAGCTGTATTTTGCCATACTATCCTCCACCAGCAAGTGGTAAAATAAAAAATCTTATTGGGGCAGAATTGAATTCGCTGGCCCTGAATTTTGGTTCTGTTTCAGATTCTACACAAGATATTTTTATTCTGAAACATGATAGTGTGATAATTGACGTTATTGCTCTTCAAGGTCAATATCAAACATTGTTATCATTGTTGCAAACTCCGGCTTATGGAATGACCAACCTGATCAACAACGGCCCGAATACATTAATTATTTCAGGGGAATATCCAATAAATCACCTTTTGGGACTGGATTCATTAACTAGTTTGATTGATTATTGCAGGCCTATATATCCTTCTGTTGGCAATGTAGGAATAGTTACCAGCCAGGGAGATATCGCTATTCAATCATATTTGGTTCGAGGTGGATATGGACTTACAGGAGAAGGTGTAAAAGTGGGCGTTATATCAAATAGTTATAATACATTAGGTGGGGCACAAACGGATGTTTTGAACGGTGATCTTCCCGGTGTTGGAAATCCTGATAATCCAAATCCTGTAGAAGTTTTGAAAGAGTATCCT
>DATKQQ010000058.1:0-6154 GCA_035532615.1 Hanamia sp. | reverse complement strand
GCCTATAATGTTTCCCGCTACCAATAAAATGGCCGTCATTAAACCAATTACCCGTTTTAGAGGAATTTTGGTTTGATCAGTTATTTCCTGAGTTTGCAGCATCTTGGAGTTAAAAATTTGATTCCCGGTTTTTTTATAATTCCCATAAGAGAAAATATCTGCCGTTATTTAATTGAGTTCTGTAACCAAATATAATATGTATCCCGAAGAATGAATTTTTAATTTGACACAGCTTTATTTTATTTTATTTCTTTTTCTATCCCTTTGAAAGTTTTTATTTTATAAATATTTTCTTACTCCCAAACCCATTCCTTCCATCGCATTTATCCAGGTTTCTTCATCCATACCGCCGGAAGAGATCCAGTCTTCATCGCTCAGTGAAGCACGCATACTTAGCGCAGGAAGACTATCCGGACCGGAAGGGTTTCTGAATTTGGTACTGCTGCCATTTATAATATTATTGATCACTTCTGCCACCACTTCGGGCTGTATGTGATGTTCTACACCTGCCGCAAAAAAAGCCGGTACTCTTTTAAGATTTGGATAGTGCGTGTTGGCCAGTTGGAGCTTGCCTTTTCTCTGGATAGGTGTGTCTGTAACGCCGGGTTCCACTACGGCTACACGAATATGGAAGGGTACCAATTCCAATGCCAGGCATTCGCTAAAAGCTTCCAATGCTGCCTTGGACGCGCAATAAGGAGCAGAAAAATAATTATAAAACCGTCCAGCTACTGAAGAAATATTTATGATACAACCGCTTTTATTTTTTCGCATTCCTGGTAAAACAGCCTGTGTGCATCTTACGGCACCAAAGAAATTGACATCCATTTCTTTAATAAAACTTTCGATGGGCAATTCTTCCACAGGCCCGAGCGTGCCGGTGCCAGCATTGTTGATGAGCACGTCTATTTTCCCTGTATATTCGAGTACCTGTGCTATTGCGTTTTTTACGGAGAGGTCTTTTGTAACATCGAGCGGAAGAATGATTATCGGTAAATTCTTTTTGTCGGCAAGGTCCTGCAATTCTGTATTCTGTAATGGATTTCTCATAGTTGCAAAAACGGTATGTTTATTTTTTGCTAAAAAGACTGCGGTAGCAAAACCAATTCCGGTGCTGGAACCTGTGATGATAATGTTTGCCATGATTTTTGTTTTTATATTGATGAATTATTTGTTGATTTTAATTTTTTTCTTTCTTATTCTTCTTTTCACATATTCATTGCTGTTCATAAATTGTTTGAACTATGACTTGTGTGATTTATGGATTATTATGATTGTTCCCTTAATCCTGGCAATCTCATAATCCTGAAAATCCTACTGTCCGTCGCGGCAGAGTTCAGACAACAGGCAATGTCACTATAAACTCTGTTCCGGCCTCACCTGCAGGCAAGCCTCCACCTTCTTTACCTATCTGCCCCGCCTCTTCGGCAGATAGAGTCTCCACTTTCAATTCTCCTCCATGCGCTTTTACAATATCATACGCTGTCTGAACCATGATTTATAGGATTAATTTGATTTACAAGATTTAAACTATCAATCATATTGGTAATTGAATAATAAATTTACTGCCTTCATTTTCTCTTGTTTCCACTTTCAATTCTCCACCATGCTTTTTTACAATATCATACGCTAATGATAAACCCAATCCGGTTCCTTCGCCTGTCGGTTTTGTAGTAAAGAATGGTTGAAAGATTTTATCAACTGCTTTTTGAGGAATTCCGTTTCCATTATCGCTAACGGTAATCAATACACTGGCCTCCCTGCCCTCCAAAGGAGGGTTCAATAAAGTCCGTACGGTTACAGTAGGTTCGTAGTGGATGTCAGACTGAGTTTGTCGAAGTCTTTCGTTTACTGCATAAAATGCATTATTGATTAAGTTGAGAAGCACCCTTCCTATGTCCTGTACAACGATATTTATTTTTCCAATGCTTTCATCAAAATCAGTTTCCAATTTTGCATTGAATGATTTATCCTTTGCTCTTAAACCGTGATAACTTAAACGTAAATATTCATCCGCCAAAGCATTGATATCAGTGGGTTCTTTTACGCCGGTACTTGTTCGTGAATGTTGTAACATGCCTTTTACAATATCACCGGCACGTTTGCCGTGGTGATTTATTTTTTCAGAATTCTCTTTAATGTCATTTGAAATTGATATTGCTTCTGCTGTGTTTCCTGATTTTAATTCAGTTTGCAGTTCATCAACCAATTCTTTGTTTACATCAGAAAAATTATTGACAAAATTCAGAGGGTTTTGAATCTCATGCGCGATACCAGCGGTGAGTTCGCCAAGCGAAGCCATCTTTTCGGATTGAATGAGTTGTTTTTGGGTGGATTTTAGATTAGAGAGAGTTTGTTCGATTATATCATTTTTCTCCCGGAGCAGGTTTTTTGCTTTCTTTTCCCGCAAGTAATTTCGATATACAAAGAATGCAATTAAAAGAAGGATAAATAATCCTGCTAATAATGTGTATTGGCTTATCCTGTTTTGATAAGCGGTTCTTTCAATTTCTATTTCCCGCTCACGTTGCTGTTCATCCGTAATTATTTTCTGCAGGTCCTGAATTTTTTTTATTCCAAAAAGTTCATTGCTTAAAGTGTATGCGCTTTTTTGATAATCAAGTGCTGTTTTTAAATCTTTAGATTCGTAAAGTCCGGCTAATAATAAAGTAGCTTTTAAAATTTCATCTTTATGGTTGATAATCTGCGATTCTGCCAGCGCTCGCTTTGCATAAAAAATTGCAGAATCAGGCTGGTTCATTTCTTTAAAAAATCCTGCAATAATATTATCATCAGCAGCAGTTTGGCTATGAGTAGTTGACAACAAAAAGCTTTTCCTCAAGCTGTCTAAAGCAACCAGGTAGTTACCCAGCTTAAATTGAATCTCTCCATATAAACTCAGGTAGTATGGTCTTGAGGAGGAGGCAATTGAGCTACTGCTAAATTCATTTGCTGCCTTTTGGATATAGATCAATGCCGAATCTATTTGATTTAAATCTTTATAGTCTGTCGCTATATTCAAATCTAATGCCAGTTGCCAGAATAATTTAGTTCCCCTGGAAATTTTCTCCGCTTCCTTTAAATAATATTTTGCAGATGAATAATCCTGTAGGCTGCTATAGATATTTGCGATAAAATTCAAACTAAGCGCAGTTTCAGCAGGGTATTGATGTGCTTGTTCAATTTGTAACGCATCGTACAATAGCTTTAAAGATTTAGCAGGATTATTCTGGCCTTCATAATGCCTGCCTAAGTGAGTTAAAGCCAGTGCCTCACCTCTGCTAAAATTAATTTTCTTTGCTAATGCAAGAGACTGTTCCCCATAAATTCTTGAGGAATCGGGATTGATGCCTCCATAATCGTAACAAAGGTTTGCAAGGACCAATACACGGCTTGTGTCATTCCGTTTTATTGCCAAATCGTGTTTTTGGGAGTCGATTTTTTGCGTGCTCTGAGCTTGACCCGCTACAAAAATGAGTGCAAGAAAAGCTGTAAATAATAAGTTTTTTTTCATCAGATAATTTTAATTGGTAACAAAATAATAAACTCCGTTCCCTCTTTTACCTTTCCTGCCTGCACTGCTTCTCCGGCAGACAGGCCTGCCTGCCGGACAGGCAGGGTTTTTACTTTCACTTCTCCACGCGCTTTTACAATATCATAGGCTGTCTAGACCATGATTTATAGGATTAATTTGATTTACAAGATTTAAACTATCGATCATATTGGTAATTGAATAATAAATTCACTTCCTTCATTTTCTTTTGTTTCCACCTTCAATTCTCCACCATGTGCTTTTACAATATCATACGCTAATGATAAACCCAATCCGGTTCCTTCACCTGTTGGCTTTGTAGTAAAGAATGGCTGAAAAATTTTATCAACTACCTTTTGCGGAATACCGTTGCCGTTGTCACTAACGGTAATCAACACACTATTTTCGGATTTCTTTGTAGTTGCTGAAACAGTTGGTTCGTACAGAGGTGACACCTTTTCAAAAGGTGTCACCTCTTTTGCAAGTTCTTTTTGTTTTTGTTGAACAGCGTAAAATGCATTGTTGTATAAATTCAAAAGCACTCTCCTAATATCCTGCGGAATGATATTTATTTTTCCGATGCCTGCCTTGTCGGCAGACAGGTTTTCATCAAAATCAGTTTTCATTTTTGCATTGAATGATTTGTCTTTCGCTCTCAGGCCATGATAACTTAATCGCAAATATTCATCCGCCAAAGCATTGATATCTGTGGGTTCTTTTACGCCAGTGCTGGTTCGTGAATGTTGCAACATTCCTTTTACAATATCTCCCGCTCTTTTGCCGTGGTGATTTATCTTTTGTTCATTTTCTATCACACCATTTGCAATTGAATTTGCTTCATCTAAATTTCCCTTCTTCATTTCGTCTTTCATTTCTAAAAGCAATTCTTTATTTACATCAGAAAAATTATTGACGAAGTTTAACGGGTTTTGAATTTCATGTGCAATACCTGCGGTGAGTTCTCCAAGTGAAGCCATTTTTTCGGATTGGATGAGTTGTTTTTGGGTGGATTTTAATTCGGATAAGGTGGATTGTATTTCTTCTTTTTGTTTACTGAGAAGAACATTTGCTTTTCGTTTATTGCGATTGTTTCTATAGAGAAAAATGGCAATTAGCAGCAGCACACCCAGCCCAATAAACAGCGCATATTGCCTGATTCTGTTTTCATAAGCTATTCTATTCGACTTAATATCCTGTTGACGTTCCTGTTCCTGGTGAATAATTGTTTGAATCGCTTGAATACTTCCCGATCCGTATAAGCTGTCTTTCACAACATCAGCTATTTTATAGTATAGGAGCGCTGTTTCCGCGTTAGTTGGTTCATAAAGCTGTGCCAATAAGGTAGCCGATTCTAAAATTTCATCTTTCTGAGCGAGCTTTTGTGCGATGGTCAGAGCTTTTTTTGCGTAAAAGGAGGCTGAATCAAATTGGTTTGTCGTCTTATACAATGCTGCTATCTCCGTATATATATCACTAAAACTTCTAAGTTCCTTATTCTGAATAGCAGCTTCAAGGGCTTTCCGGTAAAGCTTCAAAGCAGCAGGATAATTTCCTGATTTCATTTGAATATCGCCATATTGTGCTATAACTCCAGTCTCAACTGTACCGACACTGCGGAGAATAGAATCCCCTCTTTTCAGGTAATAGGAGGCGGAGTCCGGACGATTAAGATTCGTTAATGTATTTGCGATGTTTATTGCGGCATAGCCTGCATCTGCCTTGTCGCCAAGTCTTTCCTGACGCCGTAGATAATCCAACGCCCTGGAGTGATCTTTTAATGAATTATAAACACCGGCCGCTGCATTTAGTGCGGGCCCACTATATTTTTCTAAATGATTATCCTTTGCCAGTTGCAGCGCCTCCAACGCTAATTCCATTGATCGTGGCAAATTGCCAAGGCTCTCTTGTATAAAGCTTTCAAAGCCTAATGCAGTTATTTCTCCTCCTAAAAAATGTATCTTATGCGCTAATGTATAAGCCGCTTCGCCATAATAAAGTGCAGAATCGGGATTTAACGAGTAGTTATAGGCAAAACATAGTTTTGCCATGATCAAAACCCGGCTGGTATCCTGTTTGGCTATTGCAAGCTCATGTTTCAATTGGCCAACTGTCTGTGCAGCCTGTGCTTTGCAGACATGGTTTCCCATTACGAGCAAAAGAACAAATAAGTATTTTTTCATGATCAAATAGTTTTAATGGGTAATTGAATAATGAATTCACTGCCTTTACCTTCTTTGGTAACAACTTTTAACTCCCCTCCATGCGCTTTTACAATATCATACGTTATTGATAAACCCAGGCCAGTTCCTTCGCCTGTAGGTTTTGTAGTAAAAAATGGTTGAAAGATTTTATCTACTACTTTTTGTGGAATGCCATTGCCGTTATCAGCAACTTTTATAACGACCTCACCCCCAACCCCTCTCCCAGGGAAAGGGGAGTGGCTTGTGCTGACGGTAACTATTGGTTCGTATTCTTCACTCCCCTTTAGGCGCTTAAGCAAAAAAAACTGAAAACAAATTGTCACTTTTTTCAGCAAGCTATTTTGATGCCGTAGAGGTTTGATATGTTTTGTATTTGCCTTCGGGCATTGAGAAAATGTAACTCTATAACATTCAGTTCCTT
>DATKQQ010000057.1:0-23216 GCA_035532615.1 Hanamia sp. | reverse complement strand
AAGGAACTGAATGTTATAGAGTTACATTTTCTCAATGCCCGAAGGCAAATACAAAACATATCAAACCTCTACGGCATCAAAATAGCTTGCTGAAAAAAGTGACAATTTGTTTTCAGTTTTTTTTGCTTAAGCGCCTATAGCTCGGTTAATCTTATTTAAAACGCTGCTATCATTGAGGCCGCCTAATGTATAAGAGACTTTTTGGACCGTCTGCCATCTATTGCCAACATTCACAACTTGCAAAGTTTGTAATTCTTTATTTATAAGCTGACTATTGGCGCCAAATGATTCCTTTGTGTACCTTGTAGAGTAAATTTTTTTAGGCGCTTCTTGCTTCTTAAAATGCTTTATATGCAATATTTCCGGCTCCTCTCTAATCAACATATTTGCATCATAAGACAAGTAACGCAAATCGTTCACATTTCTTCCCTTACTGGTATCGGCTTTAATCCCGTAGTGTTGAAATACTTTAAAACAATGTTCTGCATATTTATTTAATCGTTCCGGATTTGCAATCATTGCTAATGCATAAAAACCTTTTCCGCTGCAAGAAAGGCTGCAAAAACAAATAAAGTCTAATTTAAAAACACTTTGTTTTAAATCTTCAATATCATAATCCTGAATATCTGCATAATCAAAATCTAACTGCATTATTCCTGTTCTATTTATTTCAATGATGTTATCTTTTGCCCGGGACCGTAATAAAGCTGAAGGCGCAAAGCATTGCAGCTTACTTTTTAAATCTGATTTTTTTTTCTTGTATTCAACATCATTAACTTGTTGATTATCGTGCGACTTTTCCAATTGCCTTAATTTATAAATTATTGGAAAGTTTTTACCAAAATCAGAAAGTAATATTTCCCTGTATGTTGCAGGCCGTCCCATGTTATCCCGGTGCGAAGCATAAAGAGAAACTTGTTTATTTATCCAACTCATTTTTTAAACTTGATTTTTAGGTTTATCTTCTTTTATCTTTTTAGGTTCATTTTTTAGGTTCAGGTTCATTCCCCCTATAAGGGGGGAATATGAACCCTTATATTATAGGTTCAAATGAACCCTTTTGAACCTTCATGAACCCTTCATGATAATTCTATAAAAGCCGTCATCATTTTTGCAAATCATATCCCAGCCTAACATGTTGTTTAAATATCTTTTTGCGGTTGATTCCGTTTTGCTTGTTTGTTTCATAATTTTTGAAATTGATTCTTTATGATTCCAGGCATTTGGGGCTCTGAATATTTCATTGGCTAAATTTTCAATCTTTCTGAAGTTTGCCTGGTCTTTTTCTGTCTGTTTTTCGGTTGCTATTGTTTCAGGATCAACAGAAATATGATAGCCTTTTTCTTTGCTGTATTGATAACATATTAATGGTGCATCATTACAACCTGCTTTTCTTGCTCTAAGTACCTGTAGTGTTGAAACATCACTTTCCTTTGTGATATTCAGTTGACAGTAACCTTTTCTTACTGCTTGCCGTCCTACGTGGCCTCGCGGCATGGTGTCATTATTCTTTCCGGCATTTTCATTTAAGTGGATAACAAGCAAGACGGGACAATTATATTTTACAGCAATGGTTGTGAAGTAAAAAATGATAGCGTTTGCTTCAGCCTCATCATTTACACTGGTAATAAAATCAGCTGCTCCATCAACTACGATTAAATGAATGCCATTGTACCTTTGATTACACAATTCACAAATACTATTTACAAAGCCCTCATATTTCTTCAGAGGAATGGTCCTGATATTATAGGAATGATAATAATCAGGTGTACTTTCTATGGCAGCGCGTTTAAGGATAGTCTTTAAATTGAATTGCTGATCTGCTTCACTTTGTTCTGTGTCCAGGTGTATAACGGCTTTCCCTTCAGGATTAGGCTTTACGAATAAACCTTTAAATCCATCAATATCACCTGTCGTAGAAATTGCGCCGGCAATACAAACACATGTAAACGCTGTTTTTCCTCCTTTCCCTTCAGCGGTAATCGGTGTAGTATTCCCGGGGGCTGCAACCCTTGATCCACCAATGGTTATTGTGGCGGGGGGATCTTCAACATGCTTTTCTTTTGTGATCCTGTATTGTTCAAAATCGTCAAATGTTTTAACACTGTTACCTTCATTTGAAACGGGCTGATCAAGGAGCTTTAAATCATTTTCGCCTGTAAAATCTTTTAGTTTAAAAGGAGTTACCTTCCTTTTAAAATTATTATATTTGCCCTGTCTTTTTACTTCGTTTGCATCCTTTGGTCGGGGCGCTTTTTTTGTGTCCGTCATTTGCGGCTCCCTCCTTTTGTTAATTCGTAAGTAGCTGCTTCAATTTGCCTTTCTGCATGGCTTTTGCTTGCATTAGATAGCATCCAGGCCTCAAGCTTTTCCCGATCAAAAAATATGCTTTTTTTGTTGGGCTTACTAAAGGGAATAATGCCTGCGCTTGTTAGCTTATAAACATAGCTTTTCGCATATCCTAAATACTCACAACCCTGTTCAAAGGTTAATACTTTGTTTTGTGTAAAGTCCATTTTTAATAAATTGAAATTTTAAAAAATGGATAACCGGTCATCCTGTTTGCAGGTACAAAGTTCTATAAAGGGATTATGAAAGGAAGGCAAAGTAGCAAGCAAGTAACGAGTATGTAACGAGTGTTACTTTTTGAGATGCTTTTTTATGTAGTCCTTTGAAATTAGTAAACTATTATTATAATCGTTGCCCTTTATTGAAAAGCTAACATAGCGAGTATTGAGATAAGCGTTAAAATAAGAAAGCAATTCCATATCAGTTGGTTTTTCAATTTTCAACATACCACTTTGGGATTTAATTGCCCTAATTAATCCAGTCAAATTACCCATTCTTCCAATTTTTATTTTAGGGTTTGGTTTACCATTAATTGTTAAATCAAGCTCATCCATTAATTCTTTACATACATTAAATGAATTATTTTTTTCATTGAAGATTGAAGCAAGGTTTACAATCTGTTCTTTAGTTAAGTCATAATTGTTTAATTCATTTCTCAAATATGCAATATGAAATGCAAGTGCGCCGCCTTCAGCTAACAATCGAAACTTACTTATATATATCAGATTTTTATCTTCATTTGTAATGTGCAAACCCGAAAGGTCAGTATTTCGATAGATCAATAAATCAAAATCTTCTTTAGTTGCGTCGAATCCATTATTTACCCATTCAAATCCTAATCTTTTATAGTATCCACATTGAATAGAAATTGACTTTTTGTTGACAAAATCCCAAACACTATTTGTAACAGTCAATGTTAAAAGCGTTTCTTGAAAAATATGTATTCGACCCCCAATATATCTTTTTTTGTCAGGCGCAAACTCAAGTCCTTTCTCGTATTCATGAAGCAATTCCTTTTCATTACCATATTTGTAAATTAATTCTTTGAAGCTATTACATGCTGACATTTCATTTAGTTTATCTCCTAAAGGTTTTATTTGCTTTTGCATTTTATAAGTCAAAATTTACTTTATCCGTTGCAGCCTCTTTCATTTCCTCAGATGCTTTTATATAACGTTGTGTATGTTTTAATGACGTATGGCCTAACAACTTACTTGCCGTCAATACATCTACTCCATTAAAAATTAGGTTGGTCCCGTAGCTGTGGCGTGAATTATGCCACGTTATTTTTTTATCAATCCCGGCTCTTTTTACCCATGCTCGTAAAGTCTTATTCGCTCCTGAATGTGAAGGGAGTTTAAACACCAAATCTTCTTTGTGGCCTTGGTCCTGCAATAGTTTTATTCCAGTATCATTTAAGGGTGTAAATACGTTTTCATCCGTCTTGCTTTGACTTACATTCATTTCTTTGCTTTCAAGTCTTATGCTGCTCCATCTTAAATTTTTTACGTCCTGCCACCGTAAACCTGTTACACAACAAAATAAAAACGCTCTCCTAACTTCGCTACTTTCTGTTTTTGTTGCCGCCAATATTTTTAATTCCGGTAAAGTGAGAATGTCTTTTTTTGCAGCTTTACCTTTGAGTTTCTTTTCTACATTATCAAATGGGTTTGCCTGCATCAATTTGCGCCTGTATGCCTGCCTAATCATTTTTTTAAACCTTTTATAGTAGCTCATTGCACCTTCTCCAAAATGAGAATGATCTAAATTTTCCATGAAATCTTCAATCAATAATGGAGTTAAATTCTGAAAAGTCAATCCTGCTTTTTTTTCTTCATGCAAAAACATTTCAAACTTTTTCAAGGTCGCCTGCATCATTCTAATATCTTTCTTATTATAATTGTCCACATAGGATTGCATCCATTTCGTAACGATTGTTTTATTTCCTGCATCGGTGATCATGTTGTAATCATTGGCCTGCAATTGTGCCGCCCTGGTAACTGCAATTTCTTCAGCTTGCTGCAATCTCTTTTTATTCTGTTCCCTATCTAATAAAGTGGTGACTTTTTCAAGTTGCAATTGTTTCAAGGTTTCAATTTTCCTTTCTCCATTATGAAAAATATCCAGTCTTAAACTGATTGTTCCATTCGCATTTTTCCTTTTTCTTAGTGCTACACTCATTGCCTTTTGTACTACTTTGTTTTCTCAAAGGTATCATTTTTTATCAAATTTTGTACCTCGAGGTACAGCAGAGGTACAGGATTTGTGAAAACAAGGTACAATTAAAGGAAACGAAAGGAAAAGCTAATCGGCTATAAGCACTGTAAACATTGACTTTTAGGCACAAAAAAACCGCTTTAAAAAAGCGGCCTTGTACCCGGGATGGGAGTTGAACCCACACGACCATTGCTGATCACAGGATTTTAAGTCCTGCGTGTCTACCAGTTCCACCACCCGGGTAAACACATTCAATTGTTATTACATCAACCGTAAATAAAAAAAGCAGTTTTACTGCTTTAAATTATTTGGAGCGGAAAACCGGGCTCGAACCGGCCACCTCGACCTTGGCAAGGTCGCGCTCTACCAAATGAGCTACTTCCGCATTTTGCAAGAACTAAAAAGGGGTGCAAAAATAGGGCTTGAATCCTAATAGAACAAAATTTATTTGTATTGCGGGTTATATTGTGTATTCCCAGGAACTTCTACATTTGGTTTTCCTTTATATCGCTTGGCATATAGAGTATAACAACCACCTATTACAAGCGCCACAAATACAGCTACCTGGCAATAAAAAAGAAAACGAGAGGTGGAAACCCAGCTATGCGCAACATCTTTTCCAGAATTATCAATTACTTCTTCTTGTTCCATATTTTATTATTTACAAGGCAAAAATAATAGTTTGAAATGAAATATCATTTTTTGAAACCGATAATTTCTAAAAATGTTTTCTTTTTGTTGATAAAGTATTGCCATACAATGCTACCAGCATATACTCCTCTCATTTTTTTCAGCTTTAGTTTAGGAAGTTTTTTTTCTTTTTTTTGTTTCAATATCCATTTAATATAATTAAAATGTGCGGATTGTATAGACGCAAATGTTTGAGATTCCCCTTTTAATAAAGCCTGTAATCCTGCTATATTATCCATTAAAATCCTGAAAGGAATTTTCCAAAACTTTTCAGAAGTTGGTAAATTTTTTGAAAACAAAATCAAATTATTCCTAAAATTTAAAAATACTTTTCTTTTGTTTCCCATTGGCAATGTTCCACCCCCTACATGAAACACATAAGAAGAGGGTTCTACATAAATTCTATATCCTGCTCTTTGCATTCGCCAGCAAAGATCGATTTCTTCCTGGTGTGCAAAAAAATATTCATCAAAACCTTTTAAATCATGGTAAACAGAAGAACGTACAAAAAGTGCAGCTCCTGTTGCCCAGAATATTTCAGTAGCATTTTCATATTGGCCGGTATCTTTTTCACAAAAATCGAATACACGTCCCCTGCAAAAAGGATAGCCGAATTTATCAATCCAGCCACCGCAGGCCCCGGCATATTCAAATTGATGGTTATCTTTAAAAGATAAAATTTTAGGTTGGCATGCAGCAATCCTGATATCATTTTCCATTAATGAAACAACAGGCTCTATCCATCCTTTTGAAACTTCTACATCGCTATTTAATAAAATATAATAGTCTGCGGTTATCTGCTTTAGTGCTGTATTATATCCTTTGGCAAAACCTTCATTAACCGGATTAATAATGGTATTTATTTGTGGATAATTTTTCTTCAAAAAAGCTACGGAATCATCACTAGATGCATTATCTGCAACAATTACAGAAAGGTTTTCATAGGTGCTTGCCATTACCGAAGGAAGAAATTTTTCGAGAAAATATTTCCCATTCCAATTAAGAATTACTACCGCTACAGATGGTGATGAAGCCAATGGAATTGTTATTAATCAGGTACAAACATAAAAGATTTTAGTTTCGTACAAGTAATTCTCGTAAATAGATTTTAGATTTGATCTATGTTCAGACAACTCTTTAATTTTCGGACTGGGCTTACTCTTATCGCAGTTGCCATTGTAATAGGCACCATATTTTATTCGAATTTTTTGGCAAAAAAAATAGAAATAGATGAGAGACTAAAGATAAGCCAATGGGTAGAAGCCAATAAATTTATAGCATCGGCACCACAGAATGCCGACCTGTCACTTGCCAGTGAAATACAACTTCACAATACTGATATTCCCATTATCTGGACTAATGAAAAAGATAGCATCATTGATTCAAGAAATATAGATTCCTCTGAAATAACATCTTCAAAAAATTATCTTCAAAAAAAATTAAAAGAATTCCAATCTGCACATCCACCTATTGTACTGGAATTAAGTAAAGACCCATATATTGCTGACAAATATTATTACGGGGATTCTAAATTATTAAAACAGGTTAGATATTTTCCCATCATTCAATTAATAGTAGTCGCACTTTTTATTTTTATTACTTTTTATGCCATTTCTGTTAGAAATAAATCTACTCAAAACCAGGTGTGGGCAGGTATGGCAAAGGAAACGGCGCATCAGTTGGGCACTCCTATTTCTTCTATACAAGGATGGGTAGAAATGCTGAAAGAAAAAAATAATGAAAACGACATCGCAAAAGAAATGGAAAAAGATGTTAATCGGTTAAAACTGATTAGCGACCGTTTTGGAAAAATAGGAAGCGCACCTAAATTGGAAGAACTGGATATCAATGAACAAATAGAAAAAATGGTGGCATATATTAAAAGAAGATCAACAGATAAAGTGAATTTTATTGTAGAAAGACCCGAAGATAAAGTGGTAGCAAAAATTTCAGGTCCTTTATTCGATTGGGTGATAGAGAATCTATTAAAAAACGCCCTGGATGCCATTAACGGCAAAGGAACGATCCATATAAAAATAAAAAACTTACACGAAAGAATCATCGTTGATATCCAGGATAGCGGCAAAGGAATCAGTAAAAGAAATGTGTCAAAGGTTTTTAAACCTGGTTTTACAACCAAGAAACGCGGATGGGGACTTGGGCTGTCACTTGCCAAACGAATTATTGAAAAATACCACAAAGGGCAATTGTATGTAAAATCGTCTGAAATTGGAAAGGGAACTACTTTCAGAATTGTTTTAAATAACTAATTTTCCAATGGATGGATTTATTAAATTTGCAGCCCATTGCGGAGGTGGCGAAACTGGTAGACGCGCTACTTTGAGGTGGTAGTGTCCGAAAGGACTTGGGAGTTCGAATCTCCTCTTCCGCACTAATACAACCTGCTCCTGGAAGCAGGTTGTATTAATTTGTAGAACTATATGTTTAGATGATATCTATATAGGTTTGAGGTGGTAGTGTCCGAAAGGACTTGGGAGTTTGAACCTGCCTGACAGACAGGTCTCCTCTTCCGCACAATCCTTCACAAAAAAGTTGAAGGATTTTTTATTTCCTAATTTTATCTTTCTTTATCTAAAATCAAAATATAAAAATGTCTTTAATAACCTGTCCTAATTGTAAACATCAATTTGAAGCTGAAGATGCTATTTCAAAATCCTTGGAAAAAGATTATGAGCAAAAATTCAATAATGAAAAACAAAAATTGGTAAAGCAATTTTCTGATCAGCAAAAAACCCTGGAAGACCAACAAAGAGAATTTGAAAAAAAGAAAGAAAAGGAAAATGAATTATTTGCTGAAAGAATGCAAAAAGAAAAATTGAAAATGGAAACTGAGATACAGGAAAAACTTAGAAAATCTATCAGTAATGATTATGAAAACCAGTTAAAGCTTTTACAGGAATCTTCAAAAGACAATGAAGAAAAATTAAAAACAGCTCGACAAAAAGAATTGAAATTCTTAAAAAGAGAAAAGGAACTAAAAACCAAAGAGGAAGAAATGGAAATAGAATTAGAAAAAAAACTGGCTGCGGAAAGATTGCTTTTAACAGACCAAATTAAAAAGCAGGAAAAGGAAAAAAATGAAATAAAGGAAACCGCTTATTCTTTAAAATTAAAAGAGCTTGAAAAGCAATTAGAAGACCAAAAAAAATTAGCTGATGAGATGAAACGTAAGGCAGAACAGGGTTCTATGCAGTTGCAGGGCGAAGTGCAGGAAACCGCATTGGAAGAAATTTTAAGGAACAGTTTTCCATTTGATGTGATTACAGAAGTAGGAAAGGGAATTCGCGGCGCAGATTGCATTCAATTAGTAAGAAATAATTTCGGACAGGAATGTGGCAAAATAATTTATGAAAGCAAAAGAACAGAGAGTTTTGGAGGCGACTGGATTGAAAAATTTAAAAAAGATATGCGTAGCACCGGTGCCGATATTGCAGTATTGGTTACCAAAACAATGCCCAAAGATTTAGATTGTTTCGGATTAAAAGAAGGAATCTGGATCTGCACATTTTCTGAAATAAAACCACTCGCTAATGTTTTGCGTGATGGAATTATCCGCGTTTATAACTCCACTAAAAATCAACAAAACAAAGGAGATAAAATGAATTTGCTTTATGATTATCTCACAAGCAACGAATTCAGCGAACAATGGAAAGCCATTCGCGAAGGTTTTGTAGCGATGAAAATGAGTATCATCAAAGAAAGAGATGCTATGGAAAAATTATGGAAAGTCCGGGAAAAGCAATTAGAAAAAGTATTGTTGAATGCCGCGCATGTAAAAGGTTCCATCGAAGGAATTTCAGGAATGGATGCGATTGATTTAAGTTTAATGGATGAGCAGAATTTATTGGAATAAGGTTCAAGGTTCAAGCCTCATCCCAACCCCTTCCTGAATGCATCGGGCAGACAGGCTCCTCCGAAGGAGAAGGACACTTCCAAGGATTTATTATACTTATTTTCGTATTAGGAGATAGGGTAAAATGGCTTACCCCATAACCCACGCCAGGCAAAGATTTTCGAAAAACCGGAATTCTATTTTTAATTCTATTCTTTCATCTTTTATAAAATGCGCATCAATAAACCCCTCGTCATTTTCAAAAAATAATTCATCCATTCCCATATTTCTTTTGAAGCTAAGAGCACCTCTTCCATACCATTTATAAATAGCTTCCTTGCCGCTCCAGAAAAGTGTGAGCACTTTATAATTCATGTTACCTGGCCCATTCAGTGTCGCTTTAGAAAGCTTTAATTCATTTTCGGTCAAAAACTTTTCTTTTACCATTTCAATCTTAGGCGTCACTAATTCCACATCAATACCCACTAATTTATTTTCACTTATGATCACTGCGGCATAATCTGCACAATGCGAAATTGAAAAATGAATTTCCCCATTGCTTAATAAAGGTTTTTTAGATTCGGCAATTTCTATTAACTGAAAAGGAAAACCCGGATGCAAAATCTCCAGAAGATACCGCCCGGCAAGATGTTGCAACCTTTTATGCGGATGCATAATTTCTTTTTGAATAGACACTTTCTCTAAAAAAAAACTTTCATTTTCTGTTATGTGCCATATAGCAAGTTTAACTGAAGGGTTAATATTATGTTGATAAAACAAGGGCATTCAAAAAAATTTATTCTTCTTTTTTGCAGTTTGATGAATTATTTTGCAAGTGTAAAAATAACCGCAATTAAATGATTTTATCTGATACGAGAATTCTCGAAGAAATTGAAAAGAAAACGATCATTATCAAACCTTACAATCGCGACAAATTAGGAAGCAATAGCTATGACGTACAACTGGGAAAAAATCTTGCCGTTTATAAAGATAAATTTCTTGATGCGAAAAAACATAATGAGATTGAGCATTTTGAAATTCCGGAAGAAGGTTTTGAGTTACAACCCAATCAATTATATCTCGGCGTCACTTTTGAATATACTGAAACACATGCACACGTTCCATTTTTGGAAGGAAAATCTTCTACAGGTCGCCTTGGTATTGACATACACGCCACTGCGGGCAAAGGCGATGTTGGTTTTTGCGGCCATTGGACTTTAGAAATTTCGTGCAAAATACCGGTAAGAATTTATGCAGGGATGCCCATTGGACAACTCATTTATTTCCCGGTAGAAGGAGATGTAAAAGTAAAATATGACTCAAAAAAGAATGCGAAATATAGTCATCAACCCAATATGCCTGTAGAAAGTATGATGTGGAAGAATGCTTTTTAATTCATTATTAAAATCGTAATTATCTAAATTTACTTGTTTGTAATCAGGTCAATTCTATTACAGTTATTTCTGCCAAAATCCCAACTCTTCCCGGATAGCCAATAAATCCAAAACCAGGATTTACATATAATTTTTGTTTCCCTTCTTCATATAATCCATCCCATTCTTTATATATGTATTGAACAGGGCTCCATTTAAATCCGGGAATTTCCACGCCAAACTGCATTCCATGAGTATGACCACTCAATGTTAAATCCACATCGCTATATTCGGGCCGCACCTGGGCATCCCAATGACTGGGATCATGACTTATTAATATTTTAAAAGGATATTTCTCAGAGCCTGAATAGGCCTTTTTCATATTACCATATTTAGGAAAACGAGCTTTAGCGCTCCAGTTTTGTATTCCAATCAATGCAATTTTATCACCATTTCTTTCCAATTCAACATGTTCATCCATCATCAATCGCCACCCTAATTGTTCATGCACTTTTGCAAGGTTTATTAAATTCTGTTCTTTAGTTACTCCTTCATAAGGCCATTTTGCATAGTCGCCATAATCATGATTTCCGAAGGTAGAGTAAACACCCATTGGCGCTTTTATTTTATTAAAAACATCCATGTAATTTTTCATTTCTGTTGCACGGTCATTTACAAGATCACCACTAAAAATTACCAGGTCGCCATTTTCAGCAATTATTTTTTCTACACCATGCATCACAGCTTTTTTATTCATAAAACTTCCCGAATGCACATCACTGAAATGAACAATTTTCATTCCTTTAAAACCTGCAGGAAGATTATCATAAGATAATTTTATTCTTTTTACAGTATATTTATATTTATTAGAGAATCCATAAATCAAGCTTCCAAAAAGTGTACCACCCGCTGCTAAACCAAGCCAGTTAAGGAATACAGACCGGCTGATACCATCTCCACTCATAGTAGCAATTTCAGTATTTCTAAAAAAAACCTTTCCTGCGGTCCATTGAATCAAACGCCGCACATCGTCTATAAGAAAAAAAACAGATGCAATTATTTGTGCAAAAACAAAGGCAAGAATAGATGCAAATAAATAAGTCCTTACTTTTTTTGGTAAAAATTGCGGCCCGGTAAATATAAATATCAAAAGCCCTAAAATAGCAGCTATTGCGATAATCCAATAGATAGAAAATACAACGGTTCTTATTTTGGATCCTGATGAATGGCTCACAGATTTTATGACCAGGAAAACATAAATATCCAGCAATATCATAATTATTATCATGATAAAAGCTCCGAATGGTGTTCGCATAGTAGCAAATATTTATTTAGGTTAAAAATTAAAATAAAATAAATTCGTCCAATTGATTATTGATGGCTTTGCTGGTTTCTCCATTCAATTGCCCTTCTGCATCCATTACTTTATCAATCAAAGAGATTGGAAGCTTATTATAAAAAACATTCATCTTCATATAATGCAATGTGTCAGACAAATGATCCATACCCCTCAAATTCCCTGCCCTTCCTGTCGCAACCCCTGTTAATAGTGCCTTTTTAAAATTCCAGTCATTTTTAATGTCACTGTTATCAATCAAAACTTTCAACACTCCCGGGTAAGAGCCGTTATATTCAGGTATTATAAAAATAAATTTCTTTGTAGGGATTAGAATCTCTTTTTCATATTTCAAAAATTCCGCTGACCGGTGAAGAACATCAAAATTTTCTAAAGAAAATATGTTTGCATTTATCTGCTTATCTTTTAATATTCTCTGGTATCCTTCTGCAACTTTTAAGGTATGGCTTCCTCTTCGATTGGTTCCGCTGATTATAGTGTACATTTTATAAAATTAATCGCTTTTCCTCTTTTTCACTTATATAAAATATTAAATGTGAAAAGTTAGGGGAATAATAAATCCGTTTTGCAAAGAGAATATGCCTTAATATTATGCCTAATAATTAAATTTGCCATAATGACTGATTTGAGAACAACCTGTTGCACGAAACAAGTTCCGGTAGCTATCGGAAAAGAAACAAGAAAATAAGCGATAAATAATTATGGCAAAAATAATAGGAATTGCCAATCAAAAAGGCGGCGTAGGAAAAACTACTACAGCGATCAATCTGGCTGCAAGCCTTGCTGTGCTTGAGTTTAAAACTTTATTGGTAGATGCTGACCCGCAGGCTAACAGTACTACAGGAGTTGGGTTTGACCTGCACAACGTAACTACCGGGGTGTACGATTGCATGGTAAATGAAACTCCTGCTAAAGATGTGATACTGAAAACTGAAATTCCTCATCTCGACCTCATGCCTTCCCACATAGACCTCGTGGGCGCCGAAATAGAAATGATCAATTATCCTGATAGAGAAACTGTTTTGAAAAAAATTTTGAACCAAATACGCGATCAATATGATTTCATTATTATTGATTGTTCCCCGTCTTTAGGTTTGATAACTGTGAACGCATTGGTAGCCGCAGATAGTGTGATAGTACCGGTTCAGGCAGAATTTTTTGCCCTGGAAGGCTTGGGGAAATTGCTTAATACCATTAAAATTGTACAAAGCAGGCTAAATACTGAGTTGCAAATTGAGGGCTTGCTAATGACAATGTATGATGGACGGCTACGACTGTGCAACCAGGTTGTAAATGAAGTAAGAAATCATTTTGAAGATATTGTTTTCAATAGCATCATTCATCGGAACACGCGACTCAGCGAGGCGCCAAGCTTTGGAAAGCCCGCCATACTTTACGATGCTGATAGCAAAGGAGCCATTAATTATCTGAATCTTGCAAAAGAAGTTTTACAAAAAAACAATATGACTAAAATGACTCAAAAAGAAAAAGTAATGGAGCACCCATAAAAGATCTGACACAAAAAATATCATCAGTTATAATAAATGAAAACGAGTACACCCAATCGAAAAGATGCGTTAGGAAAAGGTATCCGTTCGCTGTTACAAAACATTGATACCGACCTTTCGGTTACAGAAAAAAACTTAATTAAAGAATCCCCCGACAAGCCAAATATGGCAAATGTGAGGATTCCATTAAATCTTATAGAAACCAATCCTGGCCAACCACGCCACGATTTCGACGAAATAGCTTTGAGTGAACTAGCCGCTTCAGTTAAGATGCATGATATCATTCAGCCCATAACAGTCACAAAAACCGCAAATGGAAAATACCGCATCATTGCAGGAGAAAGAAGATTTCGCGCGGCTAAGATCGCGGGGCTTAAAGATATTCCGGTTTATATAAGAGATACTAAAGATTCCAAATTACTGGAACTTGCTTTGCTCGAAAATCTGCAGAGAGAAGATTTGAACGCCGTAGAAATAGCACTCAGTTATAAGCAATTAATGGAAGAAATGGATTACACGCAAGAAGAACTTGCAGAGCGTATGGGAAAAGAAAGAAGTACTGTTGCAAACTATATTCGTCTTTTAAAATTACCACCCGATATTCAAGCGGCGGTAAGAAATGGAAATATAAGCATGGGGCATGCCCGTGCCCTTATCAATGTAGATGTTATAGACAAACAATTATATATTTTTAATGAGATCAGGAACAAAGAACTTTCGGTTCGGCAAACTGAAGAACTGGTAAGAAAAATATATTCCCCTGCAAAAACGGCTGTTAATAATTCGGTAAAAACCACACTACCGCCATCCCTGAAAAAAATTCAGGATAATTTAGCTTCTCATTTTAGCACCAAAGTGAAAATAACACAAAGTAAAAAAGGAACCGGCAGTATCATTCTCGATTATTTCTCAATAGAAGAATTAAGTTCAATTTTAGATAAAATGCAGGTTTCGGTAGATTAAACTATGACAGTCCCTTCATTTTTTTTTACACTATTTTTTTTTCTGTGTGTAACATCGGGAACCGCCGTTTTTGCGCAGCAAAAAGAAGATTCCATTACTATTCATACCTATAAAAAAGATTCTTTGGGAGTAAAGCAGGAAGATACTGCACTTATACAAAAAGAAGGTACCGTTATTTCAGAAAGTAAAATTGCAAAGAAATCCCACTCAAAAAGTATATCAAAAGATAGCAGTATTGAAAAAAGATTTAATCCAAAAGTTGCATTATTTCGCTCTGCTATATTACCGGGATGGGGACAATGGTACAATAAAAAATATTGGAAAATCCCAATCATATACGGCGCTTTGGGAATTACCGCCTACGTATTTTTTTATAATTTAAATACATATAAACTTTTGCGACAAGCAGTCATTTACAGGAATGAAGGCTATGATTCACTGGTAGCTCCCGAACTTCAGAATTTACCTACAAGCTATTTGATTCTAAACAGAGATTCGTTCCGACAAAATATAGATTATTCGGTCCTGGTTTTTTTGGGATTTTGGGTATTAAATATAGTGGATGCCGATGTGGACGCCAATTTGAAAGCGTTTAATGTAAGCCCTGATATCGGTATGAGAATACATCCTGGATTTAATTTTGCAACCAATAGTCCGGGAATTTCTTTAGTTTTCTTTTTTAAGGAAAAAAGTAATCAACCGAAATTACCTCTTCCATAAAACTTATTTTCAAATTGATTTCGCAAAATTTCAAATATTAAATTTTTATTCTATTTATGAAAATCGCTTTATTAGGTTACGGTAAAATGGGACACATCATTGAAGAAATTGCTTTGCAAAGGAGGCATGAAATTGTGTTGCGCATAAATGATGAAAATCTGGATGATCTTACCACAAAAAATATTCAAAAAGCAGACGTTGCTATTGAATTTACCAATCCTCAAAGTGCGGTTGATAATATTTTATTTTGTTTCGATCATAATGTAGCGGTGGTTTGTGGCACTACAGGATGGTTATCTCAATTAAAAAATATTGAAGAAAAATGTAAAGAAATAAACGGTACTTTTTTGTACGCAAGTAATTTCAGTATAGGAGTCAATGTTTTTTTTGAAATCAATAAAAAATTAGCTATCCTCATGAAGCCGCATCCCGCCTATAATGTAAGTATTGAAGAAATTCATCACACGCATAAAAAGGATGCACCGAGTGGAACAGCGATCACACTTGCCGAACAGATAATTTATACATCCGGCAAAAAAGATGAATGGGTGAACAATGAAACTGAAAATATACGTGAATTATCAATCATCAGTAAAAGAATTGATGAAGTTCCGGGAACTCATTCCGTAAAATATTTTTCGCTGATAGATGATATTGAAATAATACATACCGCACACAACCGTAAAGGATTTGCTGAGGGCGCTGTGCTGGCAGCAGAATTTATTTTTGGGAAAAAAGGAATTTTTTCAATGAAAGATGTTTTGGGGTTTTGATTTTAATAAAAAGAATCTAAAACAAAATGGATTTTGTATTAAAAGGAATTAAAAGGTTTTAGCCAAATGAAATATTTTAAAAGGAATAAGACAACCGTGTATTAATACCGCCCACTAAAAATCCATATTGCGCAAAACCTGTATAGTTAAGGTCTGCACTCAAATGCCGATTAATTTGATAGCCAAATGCAGGTATTATGCTTCCCACAATACCGCCGTTTGCATAAGTAGGTATCGCCATACCCGCTTCAAAAGAAATAAATGCTTCCGGAATAAAATGATATTGAAATCCTCCCATAACCGGAACAAAAGAAATACCTTCTCCGCCACCCTTTCTAAAAAATTGCTGGAATCCAATTGTGCCGCTCAAAGAAGATTGATCTGAAAGAGAATATTTGGCCCCTGCGCTTCCTCCGGCAGTAAAACTGTAAACGGAACTGAAAAGTCCGGTTGGTACTCCAACTTTCGCTGAAATTATTTCCGAGAATTTATGGATCGTTGTCTGGCCACGAGTATTCAAAAACAAAATGACAAAAAAGAAGAAAAGAACAATCTTCATTTATATATTTTTGACAAGATACAGAGAAAGTAAAAATCCTTATAAAAAAATGTTTCAAAAGCACAATATGTACTTTTGAAACATTCTGAATTGAATAGATTTGTATTATTTATTATTTATTAAATACATAATGAATACCAATCATAAAAGCACTATTCTTAACAGTGCCATCTCCGCTGGAATTTTTAGCAATGTTTGAGAAACCTAACTGATAGCGGGCATCAAAACCAAATCCATTCATTAATGTATAACTTGCTCCAATTATACCTGAAAAATCAGTGCTGTTAAATTGATCTTTTTCATCTTGGGTTGAGCTGCTGCTTTTTGTTTTGGCAGAAAGTAAATACCCAATCTGAGGGCCTAAAAAAGCAGAAAATCCATCTTTCTTATACTTTGCAAGTATGGGTAAATTGATATATCCGAGATCGAGTGTAGCGTCGGGGTTACCGCCAGTCCCTTTTGATTTAGCACCGAGCGATGAATAAAACAATTCTGGTTGAACTCCAAAATTTTCAGATACGCCAATATCAGCAAAGGCTCCCGCATAAAAACCAATTTTTGATGTGAGTGAAATATTTACGCCACTACCCGAAAATTTCATATTGGCGTCTGTCATACCGGCTTTTAATCCAAAAGAAGTGGTTTGTGCTTGTGCAGTTATCACTGAGAATGCAAAAACGGTGATTGCTAAAAATAATTTTTTCATAATAATTTTGTTTTGTTTTAAATGAGGGTTAATTAATATTAGAATAGAAATAAAACTAATATTTCAATATTCAACTACTAAAACGTTTTTTTGTAAAATTTATTTTACACTGATTTGATATTTTCTATCATATCAATAGTCATTTCTCTTAGGTTGTATTTTGGTTTCCAACCCCAATCTCGTTGAGCTACAGAATCATCAATACTTTGAGGCCAACTTTCTGCAATCTGTTGGCGGTAATCGGGTTTATAGCTGATGGTAAACCCTGGAAGATGTTTTTTAATTTCCGCGCTGATTTCTTTGGGAGAGAAGCTCATCCCCGAAATATTATAGGAAGTACGCACAGAAATTTTTGAGGCATCCGCTTCCATTACTTCGATAGTTGCACGAATAGCATCAGGCATATACATCATTGGCAAATAAGTATCTTCTTTCAAAGAACAGGTATATTTACTTTCTTCTATAGCATCGTGAAAAATTTCTACCGCATAATCTGTAGTGCCGCCACCCGGCTCGCTTTTATAACTTATCAATCCAGGGTAACGAAGGCTACGCACATCTATCTGGTAGCGATGATTAAAATAATTACACCAGAATTCACCTGCATATTTGCTGATTCCATAAACGGTGGTAGGTTCTATGATTGTTTGTTGAGGACAATTTTGTTTAGGAGAAGTTGGCCCAAAAACTGCGATACTACTTGGCCAATATATTTTGCGAACATTTTCATCTTTGGCAATTTCTAAAACATTTAAAAGGCTTTGCATATTCAGGTGCCATGCAAGGTTAGGGTTTTTTTCTCCGGTAGCAGAAAGAATCGCTGCCAATAAATATATCTGAGTAACATTTTGCCTGATTACCTGTACATGGAGCATTTCTTTATTCATCACATCGAGGCTTACATAAGGGCCGGTTCCTTTTAAAAGTGGATTTTCTTCTCTTAAATCTGATGCTACCACATTGGCGCCGCCATATATTTTGCGTAGTTCTAAAGTAAGTTCCACTCCTATTTGACCACAGGCGCCAATCACTAATATTTTTTCTTTTATCATGTTTTCTTTTTTGTGGTACTAATTAATTATTATTCCATCCTTCATGTGTAAGAGCCTGTCGCTTAGTTGCGCCAGTTCTTCATTATGAGTTACAATTAAAAAAGTTTGTTGGAAGCGTTTACGCAGATCAATAAACAAGTTATGCAATTCTTTTGCATTGGCAGAATCCAAATTTCCCGTCGGCTCATCGGCCATCACTATTGAGGGATTATTGATCAAGGCTCTCGCCACTGCCACACGTTGCTGCTCACCACCAGAGAGTTCCCCGGGTTTATGGTCGCCACGATCTTTAAGGTTCAATATTTCCAATAATTCTTTCGCTCTTTTTTCTACCTCTTTATTCTTCTTCCCGGCAATCCATCCGGGAATGCAAATATTTTCCAATGCAGAAAATTCAGGTAGTAAATGATGAAACTGGAAAACAAAACCAATGTGTCTGTTTCTAAACTCAGCTAATTTTTTTCCTTTAAGCTGGTTCACATTTACGTCGTCTATAATCATTTCTCCCTTATCTGCCTTATCCAAAGTACCCAAAATGTGTAGCAACGTGCTTTTGCCTGCACCTGAAGAACCTGCAATACTGACTATTTCGCCTTTAGAAATTTGTATATTAACACCTTTCAACACTTGTAAAAGGCCGTAATTCTTGTAAATACCTGTAGCTTTTAGCATCTTTAAATGTAATTGTAAAATTCAAATTGAAAAATAAAAAAATTAAAGATAACAGTTACAATATAAATCAAAAAAAACCGTCATTTAAGCAGAATAATGCGGTAAAAAAACAATATTTGGTTTTCTAAATATAACTTATACATTTGCGGAAAATTAGAAAACCCTTTTTTTAATTTTATTACTCAATATAAACAGAAAAATAAAATGTTTTGGACATTAGAACTCGCCTCACATCTTGAAGAAGCCCCTTGGCCGGCTACAAAAGATGAATTGATTGATTATGCAATTCGCAGTGGCGCCCCGATAGAAGTAGTTGAAAATTTACAGGAACTGGAAGACGAAGGTGGGGGAGATATTTATGAAAGCCTGGAAGACATCTGGCCCGATTATCCCAGCCAGGAAGATTTCTTTTTTAATGAAGATGAATATTAATTTATAGTTTAGAGGAATTTAGAATTGTTTGGAAAAATAATTCATCTCAAAAAATTAAAAACTCCGTCTGATTTTAGACGGTTTTTTATTTGGGATAAAACCTACTACAATTTAGAAATTACTTTTCCATTTGTTCTATTACAGCGTGAGTGACGCCAGTGGATGAAAATCCACCATCATGAAAAAGATTTTGCATTGTAACATATTTGGTAAGATCACTAAATAATGTAACAATATAATTGCCACAATCTTCGGCGGATGCATTACCTAACGGGCTCATTTTTTCTGCATAATTAATAAAACCATCAAAACCTTTAACACCGCTACCAGCTGTAGTTCTGGTAGGTGATTGCGAAACGGTATTCACTCTGACTTTTTTCTTAATGGCATAATGGTATCCAAAACTTCGGGCTATACTTTCCAGCAAAGCTTTGGCATCAGCCATTTCGCTATAATCGGGAAACACACGCTTAGCGGCGATATAGGTAAGCGCTACAACACTTCCCCATTCATTAAGCGCATCGAGTTTATAAGCAGTTGCCAGCAAACGATGTAAACTGGTTGCTGAAATATCCAACGTTTTTTGATTGAATCCATAATCAATTTCTGTATAAGGTTTCCCTTTTCGCATATTGATGCTCATACCCACAGAATGTAACATAAAATCAAAACTACCTCCAAAATGTTCTTTAGCTTTGGTGATCAAATTCAACATATCATCATTGCTGGTTACATCGCATGGAACAATTGGCGCTTTTATTTTTTCGGCAAGTTTATTGATTTCTCCCATTCGCATGGCTATCGGTGCATTGGTCAATAAAATTTCTGCTCCTTCTTCATGGCATCTTACAGCTGTAATCCAGGCGATAGATCTTTCATCAAGCGCTCCGAAAATAATTCCCTTTTTCCCTTTCAATAAATTGTATGGCATCGTTTTATTTTTTTACAAAGTAAGAAATTTGAATAAGATTTATAATACACAATTTTAATCTGGATTGAATTGATACTTATTCTTCAAACAATCCCTTATTCAATAATTGCAGTGTTTTATCTTTATACTCGTGAGAAACAAGAATGGAAATATTATGCTGACTTCCTCCAAAGCTAACCATCCGAACCGGAATTTCAGTGATACTGTCAAACACTTTTGAAAGAAGATTTTCGGTTTTGGAAATATGATAACCCACGATGGATACTATAGTTTGTTCGGTATCAACTTCTATAGTTCCAAACATTTCCAACTCTTTAATAATATCACTTAAATAAGTATCATTATCTATTGTGAGTGACACAGCCACTTCAGAAGTGGTAACCATGTCAATGGACGTTTGGTATTTTTCAAATATCTCAAATACTTTTCTTAAAAAGCCGTAGGCAAGAAGCATTCTGCTGCTTTTTATTTTAATAGCTGTAATGAAATCTTTTGCCGCAATAGCTTTTACTCCTTCAGTTTCAGAATGGCCTTCTATGAGTGTACCCTCAGCATCAGGAGCCATTGTATTCTTTAGCTTTACGGGAAAATTAAAATATTGCGCAGGCCATATACTGGCCGGGTGCAATATTTTAGCACCAAAATATGCAAGCTCTGCAGCTTCATCAAAACAAAGGTGTTTAATAGGTTTTGTATTTTTTACAATGCGCGGGTCGTTATTATGCATACCATCAATATCAGTCCAAATTTCGCAAACAGAAGCATTTGTTGCAGCTGCTATCAAAGAAGCGCTGTAATCGCTGCCGCCACGTTTTAAATTGTCTACTTCACCTTTCGCATTACGCGAAATATACCCCTGGGTGATGAATAGCTTTTCGTTTTTATGAGATTGTAATATTTGGGATAATTTTACTTTTATGCTCCCAACCTGAGGCTCGCCTGCCGCGTCAATGGTCATAAAGTCAAGCGCAGCAAGCCACACATGAGGAACATTTTGTTCTTGAAGATAAATACTGAAAAGTTTTGTACTTAACAATTCGCCCTGTGCCAGGATATCTTTATTTAATGCCTCACTGTAAGAAATCTTTAAAATAATATTTAAAAATTCAAAATGTTCTGCAACAATTTCTTTGGCTTTTTGAAAATAAGCATCACTCTTTACTAATTGAAGAATAAAGTTTAGGTAATGTTGTTCCAACGAATCAATCCGTTGTTTGGCATTAGCCCGGTCTCCATTAGCAAGCGCCTGGCTTATTTCGGTAAGGGAATTTGTAGTGCCGCTCAATGCACTTAGTACCACTATCGTTGGTTCATTATTTTCTGTGATCAGCTTTTTGATTGCTGCCATTCTTTCCGGTTTACCAACACTGGTACCACCAAACTTCATTACTTTCATTTTTTTAATCTAAGAGTTTATTTAAGGCGCAAATTTATGGCATGAAATTTACTAAGACAATTATGTGATAGGAAAATTTCTGATACAATAAAAGGACAAATTTGGTAGTCCCGACAAGAATCGAACTTGTATCTAAAGTTTAGGAAACTTCTATTCTATCCATTGAACTACGGGACCATGAATTTATGAAAGGAGGGCAAATTTAACGGATTTTTTGTTAAAGAAAAGAGATGAGAACTTTGTAAAATAAACAGTAAATAATGGCATTACTTTTTGAACCTATAACAATCAGGAATATTACTTTAAAAAACAGGATCGTAGTTTCTCCTATGTGTCAATATTCGAGTGTGGATGGATTTGCTAATGATTGGCATCTGGTGCATTTAGGTTCTCGTGCAATTGGGGGCGCCGCGCTTGTTTTTACGGAAGCTACTGCCATTTCTCCCGAGGGGAGAATTACTCCCGATGACCTGGGAATATGGAAAGATGAACATATCTCTTTTCTAAAAAAAATAACCCATTTTATAAAACAAAATGGTGCAGTTCCGGGAATCCAATTAGCTCATGCAGGCAGAAAAGCAAGCCATCTAAGCCCCTGGAAAGGGAGGCACCCGATCAAAGATAATGAAGGAGGATGGGAGACACTTGCTCCAAGTGCTATAGCTTTTAAAGAAGGGGAACTTTTGCCTAAGCAAATGACCAGGGGTGAAATAGTTCAATTCGTAAAAGATTTCAGGAGTGCTACGAAAAGGGCAGTAGAGGCAGGCTTTGAGGTTTTTGAAATTCATGCAGCGCATGGGTATCTGCTTAATGAATTTTTATCTCCTTTAAGCAATCATCGTGATGATGAATACGGTGGATTATTTGAAAACAGAATCCGGGTATTACTTGAAATTGTAAAAGAAATGAGAAAAGTGATCACAAAAAAATATCCTCTTTTTGTACGCATTTCTGCAACAGATTGGGTAAAAGATGGCTGGAATGAAAATGATTCTGTGGCACTTGCTAAAATCTTAAAAGAGAGTGGTGCAGATGTGATAGATTGTTCCACTGGCGGCAATTCGCATGAACAAAAAATACCGATTGCCCCTTTATACCAGGTTCCTTTTTCGGAAAAAGTGAAAAAAGAAGCTGACATACTAACGGGAGCCGTTGGAATCATTACGACTGCAAAGGAAGCTGAACAAATTCTGAGGAAGCAAAAAGCAGATCTGATTATTATGGCGCGACAATTATTAAGGGAACCTTACTTCCCATTGCATGCAGCAAGAGAACTGGAGGTTGATTTGCCATGGCCTGTACAATATGACAGAGCGAAATAATGCCACTTCTAAGGTCGTTCTGTGAGTACATGCCGAGGTTGAACAAAATAAAAATATTATTATATCTTTTTAAATAGTGTCTGCAAGAAAACTGCCCATTTTTTCTTTTGTCTGGTGATTTCTCAGAGCCAGTTTCCGGATTTTATTATCCTTGAAGAAACATGCGGAAAAATATCACCATCATATTATAAATAGATATATTTGATAAGGGTTTTCTTTCATACTTCGCATACGCATCCCTATTATATCCTGATATAACTCTCTTTTTTACTTAGGCTGCTGTTTTCAGCCTTTGTTTTTTTCTCCTTTCTTCTTCGGCTTTTGCCTTAGCTTTAAGAGCATT
>DATKQQ010000056.1:0-15065 GCA_035532615.1 Hanamia sp. | reverse complement strand
GTTTTTTCCAATGTAATTAATCTCTTTACAAAGTGCATGTATCGCCAGGAATTTTTCCTTTTCCATTCTATGATCTACCAAGGGTGTGTTTTCAATTCTATGCTCAATCACTTTTCGCATAGAAATGTCCATTTCATCAGCTTGCTGTTTTAATTTTTCTTTCAGTCTTTTCGTCATCCTAAAGTTCACCTGTATCCTGGCTTCTTTCATTCTATTAATAATTATTAATCAAAGTTATAAATTAATTCTATCTATTAATAAATATAAGTTGCGCAAAATTTTTAATTCCCGCCTTAGCGGGCAAGATAGTCTTTGGGAGGTACGTACAAAGACACATCTTGTCATATTTTCTGTTTTTTCAGTTTCGGGAATAAAAGGATTTAATTAATCTTTGAGATTCTTTATTTGTAGGCATTTGTATGCAATAATCTTCAATTCCACTCTGCATATCTCGTCGTTAATCCTTATTTGTCTGCATAAGTATTTAAGAATCTTCAATAATATTCAACAGTCTTCAAAAATTTCTTAAATAAAGAGAAGAAATTGGTTTATACGGAATACATTTTGAAAGCCCAATCCAGTTAGAAAAGAAGTTGTCATCAATAAACATAATTTAAAAATTGATTTAAACAACAAAGAACTCCTGACAGGTTTCATAACAGGCTGACTGATGGAAAACAATCAGCTAAAAATATCTTTTTTACAATTTGAAAATACCATGGCAATTGATTTAGTAGCGATAAAAAATCGGATAGCGTTAAGTACCCTTTTCATATAGTAGTTAGCGTTAAAGATGAAGGCTGAAAATAATAAAATATTTTATTAAAAGAGTGAATGTGGTTTTTCGCATGAGTAACGAAATGGGGAAATAGGTATTTATTTTCTGCTGTTTACATTTATAGAGCTATATAATTCAATACATTTGAATTTTATAAGAGAAGGGGAAAACTGAAAAGCCCAATCCATGTATCTTTCATAAAAAGGTATTGTTGAAAGAATAAGCTGGTGCGATTGAATTTGCACAACAATATTGTATAAACATCTTCAGACTTTCTTTCTTAAAAATATATATTGTAATAATGGCCGAAATAGCAAAGCAAAAAAAACAAAAATCTATTGAAGAAACTCTCTGGGACAGTGCTAATAAATTAAGAGGTTCCGTGGAACCATCAGAATATAAGCATGTGGTTTTAGGGCTTATATTTTTAAAGTTTGCCAGCGATAAATTTGAAGAGCGCCGACAGGAATTGATTGCAGAAGAGAAAGAAAAATATGTGGACATGGTGGAGTTCTATACCAGTAAAAATGTTTTCTATTTACCTGAAATTTCCCGGTGGAGTTATTTGATTGCAAACGCCAAGCAGGATGACATTGCCATTAAAATTGATACGGCTCTTTTTACAGTAGAGAAAAACAATCCTGCATTGAAAGGCGCTTTGCCTGATAATTATTATTCACGAATGAGCTTAGATGTGAGTAAACTTGCTTCGTTGCTTGACACGATCAACAATATTAATACTCTTAAAGACAAAGAGCAGGACATTGTTGGCAGAGTGTATGAATATTTTTTGAGCAAGTTCGCTATTGCTGAAGGAAAAGGTAAAGGAGAATTTTATACTCCAAAGAGCATTGTAAACCTGATCGCCGAAATGATTGAACCTTATAAAGGAAAAATATATGATCCTTGTTGCGGATCGGGTGGCATGTTTGTACAGAGTATGAAGTTTATCGAAAGCCATCATGGAAATAAAAAAGATGTTTCCATTTATGGACAGGAAGCCATTACCACCACCTACAAACTGGCAAAGATGAATTTGGCCATTCGTGGTATCAGTGCGAACCTGGGCGATATAGCGGAGAATACTTTTTTTCGTGACCAGCATAAGGATTTGAAAGCTGATTATGTAATGGCCAACCCACCTTTTAATCAAAAGCAATGGCGCGCAGATAATGAATTGACTAACGATCCGCGATGGGCGGGGTATGAAGTGCCGCCAACAGGCAATGCCAATTATGCCTGGATTTTGAACATGGTAAGCAAACTCTCTGAAAATGGAGTAGCTGGTTTTGTTTTGGCAAATGGCGCATTAAGCGGCAATGGAACAGAAAAGGACATCCGAAAAAAAATGATTGAAAATAATTTGGTGGAAGCTATTGTAGTATTACCTCAAAATATGTTTTACACAACCAATATCAGCGTTACACTTTGGTTTCTGAATAAAAATAAAAAAGAAAGAACCATTGAACAGAATGGAGAAATTAAAAAATACCGCAATCGTGAAAGAGAGATACTCTTTATGGATTTAAGAGAAATCGGGATCCCCTTTGAAAAAAAATACATTCAGTTTTCTGATGATAATATTAACCAAGTTACCGACACTTTTCACAACTGGCAACAAATTGGTTATGAAAATACCTATAAAAATACGCATGAGTTTTGCTATAGTGCCTCGTTTGAAGAAATAGAGAAAAAAGATTTTTCCCTGGCGCCAAGCAAGTACATTGAATTTGTAAACCGTGATGAGAATATTGACTTTGATGAAAAGATGCAAGCCTTACAAACAGAATTTGCAGAATTGCTGAAAGCAGAACAAGAATCTAAAAATGATTTGCTAACTGTATTTAAAGAACTGGGTTATGAAATCAAATTATAAAAAGATTGGGGAACATATTCGTTTAGTGGATAAACGGAATCCAGGGTTAAAAGTAAAACAACTTTTGGGTTTAAGTATTTCAAAACAATTTATTCCTTCTGTTGCAAACATTATTGGAACAGATATGGAGAATTATAAAATTATTCGCAAGAATCAATTTGCATGTAGCACCATGCAGGTAAGGAGAGATAAAAAAATGCCGATTGCTTTATTGAATGAAGTTGATGAAGCAATTATTTCCGCTGCATATCCCGTTTTTGAAGTAACAGATACTGAAAAATTGTTACCCGAATATTTAATGATGTGGTTTAGCCGCCAGGAGTTTGATCGTGAAGCTTGTTTTTATGCGATTGGCGGCGTTCGCGGAAGTTTGGAGTGGGAAGATTTTTGTGAAATGAAATTCCCAATTCCGCATCCCGACAAACAAAAAGAAATAGTAAAAGAATACAACACCATTGTAAACCGCATTGAACTCAACAACCAAATTATTCAAAAATTAGAAGAAACAGCACAGGCCATTTACAAGCAATGGTTTGTTGATTTTGAATTTCCTGATCCAGATGGGAAGGCTTATAAAAGTAATGGAGGGAAAATGGAGTTTAATGAAGAATTAGAAAAGGAAATTCCGAAGGGTTGGAGAAGTGGATGCTTAGGTGATTTGATTGAATTGCAGAGAGGTTTTGATTTAGCGACTCAACACAGAAAGATTGGAGAGTTCCCAATTTACGCATCAACAGGAATTGCGGAATATCACGCTGACTACAAAGTAAAAGGGCCTGGGATAGTTACAGGACGAAGCGGTTCATTGGGTGAGGTGTTTTACGTTGAAGGAAATTTTTGGCCATTGAATACAACTCTTTGGATTAAGAATTTTAAAAACGCCACTCCTATTTTTGCTTTCTATGTTCTCAAAGGAATTAATATAATAGATTACAACAGTGGTTCTGCTGTTCCTACTTTAAATAGAAATCACATTCACCTGCATCAACTCGAAGTGCCTGAAATTTCTGTGATTGAAAATTTTGAAAAGATTGAAAAGAAAATATTTCATCAACTTAAAATTGTAACAGAAGAATTGAAATTACTTAAATCATTTCAAGATGTATTACTCTCTAAACTTGCGACAATAGAAAATTAAAACAAAGAAATCATGAACTTAAATACCAGTTTAAAAGGTCGTTTAAGAAATACCAATTTGCCATTGACAAATGTTCTGCATCCTTTGTTTGAGGCGGTTGTAAATTCTATTCACTCTATTGATTCTGTTTTAAAGTTGAATAGTAATTCGTCTTCAATGGACTGCACTATTAGAATCAAAATTTTACGGTCATCACAGGCAACAACCTTTGATGATGTAAAGCCAGACATTGTCGGCTTTGAGATTATTGATAATGGAATTGGATTCAACAATGATAATTACATCTCTTTTCAAACTTTGGATTCCGAATATAAGATAGCGTTGGGTTGTCGTGGAGTTGGTAGATTACTTTGGCTCAAAGCGTTCAATAAGATAAGTGTAAAAAGTGTGTATGAAGAGAACGGACAAAGGTTTACACGGACTTTTGATTTCAATGCAATAAATGATATTCATAACGAAAATGTAAAACCTGCTTCCAATGCTAAGATTGAAACCTCAATTAAATTGCTTGACATTCACAAGGAATACTTGAAGTATTTGCGAAAGACTGCAGCAACAATTTCCCGAGATTTACTTGAACATTGCCTTTGGTATTTTATTCGTAGTGGCCGTGCACCTGATATTTCTATTGAAGATTCAGGTGATAAAATATCCCTTTACAAAGAGTATGATGCGTTGATGATTAATGCATCTGAAAGCGCCACATTTACAATAAAGTCAAGAACTTTTGATATTACACATGTCAAATTAAAATCTTCCTTGCAGAATAAACATAGCATCATTTTCAGTGCTGCCGACAGACTTGTAAAGGAAGAATCGCTTCAAGGAAAAATTCCAGGGCTATTTGGTTTTCTAAATGATGGTTCAGAGAACTTTGCTTACATGTGCTTTTTAACCTCTGATTATTTGACTGAAAAAGTTAATCCCGAAAGAGTAGGATTTAATATTCCTGAAACAGCAGAAGGAATGTTTGCTGATGATGAAATATCATTCAATGAGATAAGAAATAAAGCAATTGAAATTATTACGAGCTACTTAAACCAATACCTTTCAGAGAACAAACAAATCGGAATAAAAAGATTGACCGACTTTGTTGATACTAAAGCTCCAAGATACAGGCCTATACTTGGAAGATTAACTGAGAACGATAAAATCGTTGACCCCAACATTTCTGATAAAGATTTGGATATTAAGCTACACTCTCACTTAATGGCTTTTGAAACTGAATTGCTTGTAGAAGGACACGACCTAATGGTGCCTGATGGAATAGAAGACAAAGATGATTACAGCAAGCGAATAGATGAGTACTTGTCAAAGGCAAGTGATTTAAAGCGTTCTGATTTGGCAAATTATGTTGCACACAGAAAAGTAATCCTTGACTTACTTGGCAAAGCAATTCAAAAAGGGCAAGACGGAAAATATTCTAGAGAAGATGTATTACACAAACTGATTATGCCAATGCAAAAAATAAGTGATGAAATTAATTTTGAGGACAGTAACCTTTGGCTGGTTGATGAAAGGTTAGCATTCCACAATTATTTAGCATCTGACAAAACACTTACTTCATTGCCAATTACAGATTCCAAATCAACGAAAGAGCCGGATTTGTTGGGATTAAATGTTTACGATAACCCCTTATTGGTTAATGATGGACAATCATTGCCTTTAGCTTCAATCACCGTTATTGAGATAAAGAGACCTATGAGAGATGATGCAAGAGGAGGTGAAGAAAAAGACCCAATTGAACAAGCACTTGGATATTTAGAGAGGATTAGAGAAGGTAGAGTAAGAACAGGAACAGGAAGGCAAATCCCAAATTCAGAAGACATTCCCGGATATTGCTATGTAATATGCGACATAACAGATTCCATTAAGAAGCGGTGTGCTTTATTTAACTTAAAGGTTACTTCAGACAAGCTTGGTTATTTCGGATACAATGATAACTATAAAGCATACCTAGAAGTAATTTCTTTTGATAGATTACTGAATATGGCAAGAGAAAGAAACAAAGCATTTTTTGACAAATTAGGTTTACCATCAATATAAATACGATTCAATGAAGAAACATTAGCGCAAGCCGTTATTGAGTTATTTGAAGCCAGATTCAGTTGTGGATGAAAAAAACGTCATCATCTAACTAATTAAAGAAAAAGAAAACAATATGTTGCGAGTCTTTATTAAATAAATTATCATCTTAAATGAAACCTGAAACCAATCGCATAGAATACAAACAGGAACTCACTGATGATTTGGAGAAAGAAGTAATTGCTTTCCTGAATTATCATGAAGGCGGCTTGATCTATATTGGTATTCATAAATCCGGCAAAGTGATGGGCATCACGGATGCTGATGCAATGCAATTAAAAATCAAAGACCGGCTTAAACACAATATTTCACCGTCCTGTCTGGGCTTGTTTGATATTATATTAGAAGAGCGGGATGAAAAAGAAATTATTAAAATCATTGTGGCCAGTGGCCCTGAAAAACCTTATTATCTTAGAAGATACGGTCTGTCTGAAAAAGGTGCTTATATCCGCGTGGGTAGCGCCAGCGAACCAATGCCGGCAAAAATGATTGAAACTCTATTTTCAAAAAGAACACGGAATTCTATTGGCAGGATCCAATCCAATCAACAAAAATTAAAGTTTGAACAGTTTAAAATTTATTATAACGAAGCCGGCAAAAAATTGAATGCGCAATTTGCCGCTAACCTGGAACTTTTAACTCCGGATGGAAAATATAATTATGTTGCCTTCCTGATGTCTGATGTAAACAGCCTCTCTGTTAAGGTGGCAAAATATAAAGGGCTAAACAGGGTGCAACTGATAGAGAATAATGAATATGGTTATTGTTCCCTCATCAAAGCTACCAAACAGGTATTGGATAAAATTGAAGTAGAGAATAAAACACTCACCAAAATCACTTCAAAGGAAAGAGAAGAAAAACGGTTGTGGAATGCTATCGCATTGCGTGAGGCCATCATAAATGCTATTGTCCATAATGATTATACCAACGAAGTGCCACCCAAGTTTGAATTGTTTGTCGACAGGATAGAAATTACTTCGGCAGGTAGTTTGCCAGATGGCTTAAGCCGGGACGAATTTTTTGAAGGGTACTCTGTTCCCCGCAACCAGGAGATCATGCGCATTTTTAAAGATCTGGATTTGGTGGAGCATTTAGGTTCCGGTGTACCGCGCATTTTAGAAAGCTATGGAAAAGATTGCTTTACTTTTTCCGACAATTTTTTAAGAATGACTTTTCCGGCTGCAGAACAAGTGACCGAACAAGTCACCGAACAAGTGACCGAACAAGTCACCGAACAGGTCGAAAAACTATTAGCCATTATCACCAAAGGTGAGCATACGGCTTTTGAATTGATGGAATTATCTGGAATAAAACATCGCCCTACTTTCTTGTATAACTATATACAACCTGCGTTGGATTTAGGATTATTAGAAATGACTATTCCGGATAAACCCAACAGCCGTTTACAAAAATACCGCCTGACAAAAAAGGGAATGAGCGTAAAACAAAGCCAATGAAATTCACAGAAGAAACATTAGAGAAAGCTGTTATTGAGCTATTGGAGGGCCAACAAATACCTCATGTGCATGGAGAGACCATTCATAAAGAAATGACCGATGTTTTGCTTCGTGATGATTTAAAAAACTTTTTGCTAAGTCAATATAATAAGGATAATATTACGCTGAATGAAATTGATGGAATTATCAGGCAGTTAGATTTGTATCCAAGCTCAGCATTATATGAAAGTAACAAAGCCATTATGAAAATGGTGGCAGACGGCTTTACTTTAAAGAGAGAAGATCGAAACAAAAAGGATCTTTTTATTCAATTAATAGATTTCAAGACTTTAGGAAACTTGCAGAGGGAGTTATTGGATGAAGAGTTAAGCATAGCCGCAGAACCGGAAACTGTTTACGAAACCAAAGACCATAACATTTATAAAATCGTCAATCAGCTTGAAATATTAGGTTATGAAAAACGAATACCCGATGGTATTGTTTATATCAATGGATTGCCTTTGGTAGTTATAGAATTTAAAACTGCGGTTAAAGAAAACTGTACCATTAAAGATGCCTACACTCAACTAACGGTACGTTATAGACGAGATATTCCGGAACTGTTTAAATACAATGCCTTCTGTGTTATCAGCGATGGCGTGAATAACAGAATGGGTTCTCTGTTTGCACCTTATGATTTTTTTTATGCCTGGAGAAAAATAAAGGATGAGGATGAACCATCTGATGGCATCAGTTCGTTGCATACTATGATTAAAGGATTGTTTAATAAAGAGCGGTTGTTAAATGTTATCCGCAATTTTATTTATTTCCCGGATACATCAAAAGATGATATAAAAATCGTATGCCGCTATCCTCAATATTATGCGGCTAATAAATTGTTTGAAAGTATCAGGGTAAATCAGCGACCACACGGAAACGGAAAAGGAGGCACTTATTTCGGCGCAACAGGTTCCGGTAAAAGTTTCACGATGTTGTACCTGACACGGCTTTTAATGAAAAGTCCACACTTTGCAAGTCCGACAATAATATTAATAACAGACCGAACAGATTTAGATGATCAACTTTCGGCACAATTTACCAATGCCAAAAATTTTATTGGAGATGAAAATGTAATAAGTGTGGAAACACGCGAAGAACTGAAGACTCTTTTGCAAAACAGGAACAGCGGTGGCGTATTTCTCACCACCATTCACAAGTTCACTGAAAACACAGAACTTTTAACCAATAGAACGAATGTGATTTGTATTTCAGATGAAGCCCACCGGTCACAAATAAACCTTGACCAAAAAATAAAGATCACGGCTAAAGGCGTTGAGCGCAAATACGGCTTTGCCAAATACTTACATGATTCATTACCCAATGCTACTTATGTTGGCTTTACCGGAACACCTATTGATGGCACATTGGATGTGTTTGGTAAAGTGGAAGATGCTTACACCATGAAAGAATCTGTAGAGGATGGAATTACTGTAAGAATAATATATGAAGGACGTGCAGCTAAAGTGTCGTTGAATGAAGAAAAACTAAAGCAGATAGAAGAGTATTATAAACAATGTGCCGTTCAGGAAACTAATGAGTACCAGTTAGAGGAAAGTAAAAAGGCGGTAACAAAAATGGAGGTAATCCTGGGCGATCCTAAACGCCTCAAATTAGTAGCGGTGGATTTTATTGAACATTATGAAAAAAGAATTGAAGAAGGAGCCAGTGTAAAAGGGAAGGTTATGTTTGTATCCAGCAGCAGACCTATTGCATACGATTTGTATAAAGAAATTATTACGTTGAGACCGGAGTGGGCAGAAATAAGAGATTGTGAGGAAGGAGCTGAATTAACTGAAGAAGAAAAGAGAGAACTAAAGCCGATTGAAAAAATAAAAATGGTAATGACCAGGCAAAAGGATGATCCGAAAGTTATGTACGATCTGCTTGGTACCAAAGAAAATAGAAAGGAACTGGACCGGCAGTTTAAAAACGCAAAATCTAATTTCAAAATCGCAATAGTTGTGGATATGTGGCTTACGGGGTTTGATGTGCCGTTCCTTGAAACAATTTACATTGATAAACCAATCGAGCAGCATTCATTGATTCAAACTATTTCAAGGGTAAATAGAGTGTATGAAGGTAAAGAACTTGGTTTAGTAGTTGATTACGTAGGTATCAAAAGCAATATGAACCTTGCTTTGGCAAAATACAGCAAAGTAAGTAAAAATGATTTTGAAGACATTGACAAGGCAGTTGTTTTGGTAAAGGATCAATTAGATTTATTAGCCAAACTTTTCCACGGTTTCGATACAAAAGATTATTTCAATGGAACTCCATTACAAAAATTAGATTGCCTGAATCGCGCTGCGGAATATGCACAACTTACCGATGAATTAGAGAAGCGATTTATAGAGATGGTAAAAAAGCTGCGTTCCGCTTATGATTTATGCTGTTCCAGTGAAGACATTAGCGAGGAAGAAAGAGATTATATTCATTTTTACTTTGCCATTAAAGCAATCATTCACAAACTAACGAAGGGCGATGCACCAGACACAGCACAAATGAATGACCGCGTTAGAAAAATGATTGAAGAAGCACTGATAAGCGATGGGGTAGAAGAAATATTTAAGTTAGATAAAAACGATCCTAAAAACAATGCAGATATATTCAGTGATGAATACATGGCAAAGATTGACAAAATAAAACTGCCGAATACCAAAATAAAACTATTGCAAAAATTGCTTTCCAAAGCAATTGATGATTTTAAAAAGATCAATAGAATTAAAGGAATAGATTTTTCTAAGAAGCTAAAAAAGTTGGTAGAAGTTTATAACGAGCGTAAAGATTTTGATGTATTCCAAAGCCATGTGTTGGATGAGGTTGCAGAGCAATTTGCCAACCTTTTTAAAGAACTCCAAAAGGAACGAAACTCTTTTATGGATTTAGGAATTGACTTTGAAGAGAAAGCCTTTTATGATATCCTTAAAGCCATTGCACAGAAATACAATTTTGAATACCCGGAAGATAAATTGATTAAGCTATCACAGGTAGTTAAGAAGATAGTGGACGATAAAGCAAGATATACAGACTGGGCAAACAGGGATGATATTAAAGCAGAATTGAAAGTTGACTTGATCCTGGTTCTTGCAGAAAATGATTATCCTCCAGTTCCGAAAGATGAAGTGTTTAAAGAAATATTTGAACAGGCGGAGAATTTTAAGAAGTATGCAACGCTTTAAAAATTTAAAGGATTCCGCCTAAGCAACCAAATTGCGATTTATTAATTGGTTTTAACTGGGGAGCGTCAAAGAATGTGCCTGATGAAGCACAAAAAGAAATTCCATTGAAAACATTTAAACAATTATATGATAAAAATGAGCTTGGTTCATTTCAAAGAGTCTATGAGCCATTGAAGGAATATTTAAAAAATGATGATATTGATAATTGTGTTCAGACTAACTTTTGTTTTTTCAGATCTGATAAAGAAAACCGAATTACAAAGGAAGATATTGAACTTTCAAAACCATTGTTTCGGAAATTAATAGAAATTATCGCACCCAAAAAAATAATTGGATTTTCAAGTAAACTGCGGGATCATTTTCTTGACAACAATCTATGTTTGCCACATGACGACCGATATATTAAATCTAATAATAAAACACTTTTTGTGTCAAGGGAATATATCAAATGGCACAAAAGGAGATACCAATTTATTTTTTACCACATCCAAATGCTCATTACACTTCTGAATCAAGAAAAAAAGCGTGGCAATTTTGCTTTCCAGAAAGTATTGCCCCCCTCCCGTAGAGTGTTTAAATAATTAAACGAAAAGGAACAATATCGAACTTGATAAAGAAAAGGAACGTCAAGTATGCTCATTTGTTTTCCATGCTTCCAATGAGTTATCCTATTTCATCTTAACCCATCCATTTTCAGTCTTCCTAAAATTAATTCCTCCAATAACTTCTTTAATTGTTTGACCCTTCTTAATCGCATTTATTTCTTTGTAGGAGGTTGTGAATTCTCCAAATTGCTTATTATAATCTTTGGTAGCCTGGATATCATGCGCAATTTGTTTTAAGTAAGAAATGTCAGAATCTGCACGTAGAAAGTATCCATTCCGGAAAATCCTCTTTTGGTAAAAACATGCAGATCATATCCCGCAACTAATTTTGTCTGGTACTTCATCCAATAAAAATCCTCGCCCATCTGATTACTTCTTTTGTCATCAATCTTTTTTAAATCCTTATAAGCTAAAGGAGGTTTTATTGCTTCATTCAGTTTTGCTAAAACAAATTGTTCAGTTGGCAAAGGATCGCTTTTGCAAGAAGCAAGCGTCAGACAAAAAACACAAAGCGCCAAAGATGGTAGTGTAAAATATTTCATAGGCATATTCAACTGAAGTTAAGATAAATCCATTAAACTTGTACACCTAAAATAAATGAAAAATCACCTTTGGTGTAAAAGTTTAACGGATTTCCAGGTGAATAAAATAAAGGCTTTAATTATCTGCAATTCTCCTTATTAACCTGCAATTTTTTATTTTTTTTCTTTCCCTTTTTTTAATTTCTTTTCATTTTTTTCTCATAGATAATAATAGTTAATCAATAGATGTATTAGAAACACCCTTCAAACTCAATGTTAACAAGTGTTACAGCAAAAAAAGGTGTACAAGTTTAATGGATTCAGGGTACAAGTTTAATGGATTCGGGGTACAGGTTTAACGGATTCACCCTGACAGGTGTACAAGATTAATGGATTTTTTTTGTGATAATTTTCATTCGACAGTTAACACCCGATAAAGAGGCTCACGCTTTTTTAAGGCATCAGCCATTTTCGATTCAACCTCTTTTAGATGTTACCAGTAAGTGCTTTGTTACCTCCAAAATTTTTTAAATAGCACCATAATAAGATTGATTGAAAAAACCTGGTTGACTGTTTTCAAATCTTTTCTTTCTTAGCAAAATAAAAATACATTGTATCTTTTGCCCGCAAAAGTCGAATTTAAGATAATGGCAAGCATTCATAAAAGATTCTCATAGATTACTAATATGGCGCTACTTGAAAAGCATCTATATATTAAGAAATCCAATATTCCCGGTGCAGGCAAAGGATTGTTTACCCTGCAATTTATAACTAAGGGGACAGTGATTGTAGAGTATAAAGGGAGGATCACGACATGGAAAGAAGTTCTCAGTGGAAAGGTTTTTAATAGTTACGTTTATTATTTAAATAGGCGCCATGTTATTGATGCTATGCCTTACAAAAAAGCTCTTGCGAGATTTGCCAATGATGCTAATGGTTTAAACAAAATTGAAAATCTTAAAAATAATTCCAAATTTATTATTCAACAAAATAAGGTTTATATCCAGGTTGTAAAGGATATCTGTGCCGGCGAAGAGATTTTAGTTTCATATGGCAGAGAGTATTGGAAAGTAATTGCGGAAAACAATCTTACTTCAAAATAAATTGAAATTTAGGAATGTAATTAAAAAACGTTTACCAGTTATTGATGAAAGATAATTAAGATTTGTAAGTTACACGAATGATAATATCTCAGGAATGTAAAGAGTTCTTTCTTTGCAAATGCGAGTAAGTAATTCAGGGGGTATTGCATTTATTTTAAAATCCGAAGCACTCTTAAATCACAAAAATTAATTAACCCCAATTATTTCAAAATTTATTCTATTTATCCCGATATTTTCGATGCTCATTAGAGGATTCCAAAACTCTTTTATAGAATTTTCTTTCCCGTGAATTTATTAATTACTGAATAAGAAAAATCCTGGATCAGGATATCTTCGAATTAAAAATTGTAGGGTAAATTGTAGGGTAAATAAAAAAACCACTTACAAGTAAAATTCTGTAAGTGGTTGATTATCAGTGTGACCCCGCCAGGATTCAAACCTGGAACCTTCTGATCCGTAGTCTCCAAAAGTATGCTTTCAGTTACTTTTGATTACTTTCAGTTATTCTATAAAACCCTTACCCCTATTGGATTGTATAGAATTATTCGTTTTCTTTGTTTCTGAATATTTATTATCATTTTTGAAAAGCATGTATCAAATCATGTATCAAATGCAAAAATATTTTTATCATGAAACAAAGAAATATTACAGTAACTATCGTCCCTGATAAACGCAGAATTAAAGATGATGTTACATATCCTTTAAAATTACGTATAACCTATCAAGGGAATAGAAAATATTATGCAACAGGTTATAATGCAAATTTAAATGATTATATGCTTATGAACGAAAATAAGGCACGCGGTGAACTAAAGAAAACAAATCTGGCTTTAACTGAAATTCGAATTAATGCCCAAAAATGTTGTGACAGCCTGGAAAGCTTTTCTTTTTTAAAATTTGAAGCATTATTCTTTCCAAAAAAAGTATCGATCACAAATTTACAATCAGCTTTTGATTCGTATATTAGCGAACTAAGGGAAAATGGGCAAATAGGAACTGCTGCTTCTTATTCTTGCGCTTCCGTTTCATTACATAAGTACAAAGTAGGATTAAAATTTGAACATCTTACACCTGAATTTCTCAGAAGTTACGAACGTTGGTTTGTAGGCAACGGAAACTCAATAACTACTGTTGGTATTTACTTAAGATCTCTACGCGCTGTTGTGAATGTTGCTATACAACAAGGGATGATGAGCAATACAGATTATCCTTTTGGTAAGCGTAAATATATAATCCCTACCGGCCGAAATATAAAAAAGGCTCTTACACTTGAAGAAATCGCAAAAATCTATAATTATGTAACAGAACCAGGCAGCGTTAATGATATGTGCCGTGATTATTGGATATTCATTTATTTGTGCAATGGCTTAAATGTTAAGGATCTTTGTCTATTAAAATATAAAAATATTGAGGGTGATTTTATTGTATTCAATCGTGCTAAAACTATCAGAACAAGACGATCTAATCCTGAACCAATCCGGATTGCAATAAAAGAAGATGTAAAACGCATAATGGCCAAGTGGGGACAACATCAATTTTCACCAGACACCTATATTTTCCCATATTTAAAGATTGGAATGACGCCCCAAAAACAAAGGAATAAAATCGATCTGCTTATACATTTGATAAATGAACACATGAAGCAAATTGCTTTAGAACTTGGGATCCATAAACCAATAACGACCTATTATGCCCGGCATAGTTTCGCTACAATTTTAAAAAATAGTGGAGTGTCTACAGAGTTTATAAGCGAAGCTTTGGGCCATACGTCTTTAGAAACTACAAAGAATTATTTAGCAGGATTTGAGCAGGATGCGATAAGAAAGACAACAGATGTGCTGACTTCATTTAAAAATAATTTAAAGATTGCCTGAACACAGAAATAATTTTTTATGGCAATAAAGAAACCCTTATGGCAAACAGATTTTTGCTGATTTGTTTATTCTGGTACCATAAAAATTTTGGCTCTGGTTGGCCTGAAAGACAATTAAATTGGACTCATTTTTGCATTTTGTAATCAATATAAAAAACCAAATAAGTAAAGTGGGATTTTATTTAAAAAGCCTGTTTCAATATCATCGGCAATAATAAAACTATTTGGTTTGTTTTTTATTTGTTTGTTCGATTTGCTTTTACCCCCTATTTCAAAGGTATAATAGTGCCGCTGATCATAAACAACTATATCGCCTTCATCAGGTAGATATATCTTTTTACCTGAATTTTTCAATTGATTCAATATAAACGTTTCGCGAAGTGTTCCTGCGTCCGGTTGTGATTTTAAAGT
>DATKQQ010000055.1:0-2157 GCA_035532615.1 Hanamia sp. | reverse complement strand
TCTGAGGCTTGCTTTACGATGGTTACATAATCTTTGTCCATCGGACGCAGCCCGGTAGTTTGTTTGTTTTGCATTTTACATTTTTTGTAGTGATTAAATATTTTATGCAAAGCAAAAGCCTCTGAAGTTATCGGAGGCTTTACAAATTACCGTAGGTTTAGTACAACATTCAGTTTTGCGCAAGCGGGGCAGACCTGCTAATAATCAGCAGTGGTGCATGTTTCAGCGGTAGTTCGGGCTGACCTAATTCTGCTGAGCGATAGTAATAACAATGAACAATTATTTATAAATTTGGCTAACGGTTCCGGGCAGACGAATATCTATTATCCCGCCTGCGCAAAGCTGTGGCCGTTGGGCATCATTCCACACATTCCGAAAAAAGCACGGAATTAATTTCTCCAGCTAACGAAATACAGTCGTACATTTATTAGGACTCTTTGTAAGGCCGTTCTAAGCATTGGTGATTAAAAATCCCGAGCGTCATTCTGGTTGAAATGTAATCCTGGTTTCCAGGAGTTGATAATTTCAGTGGTGCGGTTTTATTACCAGCCCGTTCAGAATAATTTTCTAATTCATACTACATTTCCTTAGAGTCTTTTTGTTCATTTAAATTTTTTATTATGGCTCAAAAGAAAATGGAACTTGACATCATCAATCCCAATTGTGTTGGAATTGATATTGGCAGCAAATCTCACTTTGTTGCTGTAGGGCAGGCACTGGAAGATGTAAAAGAATTTGGCGTTTACGCCGATGATCTTACTGCTATTTGCCTGCACCTTAAAACCTATGGCATTACTTCTGTTGCCATGGAAAGCACAGGTAACTATTGGCAAAATCTTTATGTAGAACTGGAAAGGCACGGCATGGAAGTTACCCTATGCAATGGTAAATTCACCAAGCATGCCAAAGGCAAAAAAACAGATGTAAAAGATTGTAGGTGGATACAGAAATTACATGCATTAGGTTTGCTTACAGGCAGTTTTCTGCCCGATGAAACAACTGAGCAATTACGAACTTATTGCCGACAAAGGACCAACTGGATAGATCTTGCAGCGGAGGCCTCTCATAAAATGCAAAAATATTTGAGACTGCTAAACTTCCGGCTGGATGTGGTAGTAAAAGATATTTGCGGCCTTACCGGACTGTCCATCATTGCCGATATCTGCAAAGGAAATCTTGACCCAATCAGTTTAGCAAAACACAGAAATGGAAACTGCAAAAAAAGTGAAGAAGAAATTGCAAAAGCATTGAAAGGAAATAACAGGGCCGATTTTTTATTTGGTTTAAAGCAAGAGTATGATAGCTATTTATTTTTTCAGAAGAAAATAGATGCCTGTGATGTTCAGATCAATTCATTTCTTAAAACTCAGATCAATACCCATCCTGATAAAAAAAAACTTCGTACAGATAATAAAATACACAAAAGGATAAACAAAAATTCTCTTAAAGGAATAGACTTAAACCAGGCCGCTTACCAATATTTTAATGGCGTTGATTTAATGAAAATTGAGGGGTTGAGCCATTCCACAATTTTAACTATCATGAGTGAAGTAGGGCCCGAAGGGTTTCCTAAGTTTCCATCATCAAAGCAATTTACCTCCTGGTTAAGGCTTGCTCCAAATAATAAAATATCCGGAGGTAAAATACTCAGCAACAAAATACCAAAAGGTAGTAACAGGCTTAAAATTGCTTTACGGCATGCTGCCAATGCCATCGGAAATTTAAAAGACACCCACCTGTCTGATTTTTTTAGAAGAGTGGCATACAGAAAAGGAAGAGCAACCGCAGTAAGCGCTACTGCAAGAAAGCTTGCCGTGATTTTATGGAACATGATTACTAAAGGAATACAATATAATCCGCCAATGGAATATCTGTTCCTCGATCAAAAAAGAAAATTAAGGATGGTTACCAAAATCAAAAAATCAATCGCTAAATTTGAACTGAAACCTGACGACCTTGGCTTTGTAGATGCTTCATTATCAGTAAGTCTCTAAAACGTTAGTCAGAATGCTAAATGACACCTTACAAACGATAAAGCTACTTGCCAGACAGACTAAAATTTCGTAAATTCGTAGGGTGAAAAAACACAAGAAAATAGAACTTGATTTTGAGATTGACTTTTTGACAAACTCAATCCGGAACACGGTTTCTGGCGAC
>DATKQQ010000054.1:0-2413 GCA_035532615.1 Hanamia sp. | reverse complement strand
ATATTTAGATGAATACCATTTTCGCTATAACAGAAGAAATAGGGTAGATACAATTTTTGATGTGATTATTAGAAAAATGGTAAACACCAATACGGCCAGGTTAGGAAGGAAAAGAAAACGTGCGACCTAAGCGATTATACCCGTAGAATTAATTAGCTAATGAGCTAATTAGCTGATATGAAAATGAAGAAAAAGGGAATTGTGAATATTTGTTTCCTGCCCGAATGGTACAGGCGGGGTTTAATGTCCGGGAAAAAAATAATCAAACATGGATGATTGAATGAAAAATAATTAATAACAGATAAATCAAATTCTAATGTTTAAAAATTATTTCAAAATCGGCTGGCGAAATCTTACGCGAAATAAAACTTATGCAATAATAATTAATGTAGCTGGTTTGTCATTAGGCATTGCGTGCAGTATTCTTATTTTTACAATTGTTTTTTACAATTTAAGTTTTGAAAAATTTAATAAAAACAAAGACAGGATTTATCGCGTAGTTACAGAGGTTCATGTTGAAAATGCATTTTCTTCACCGGGGTCGCCTTCGCCATTGGCAAAAGCTATTAGCAACGATTATACGTTTACAGAAAAGGTAGCAAGAGTTATAGTGTATTGGAAAGCGCAGGTTACCATACCGTCATCTTCACAAAGCGATAATAAAAAATTTATTGAAGACAATGGCTTTGCAATTACTACTTCTGATTTCTTCAGCATATTTAATTTCCCGCTTGCCGAAGGTAATATAAAAACAGCGCTTGAAGAACCCAATACGGCCATCATCACACAAAACTTAGCAAAAAAATATTTTGGTAATGAAGACGCGATGAGTAAGATTATTCGCATAAATAATACTATTGATTTTAAAATTACCGGCATCTTAAAAAACCTTCCGTTAAATACTGACAGAACGCAGCAAATTTATGTTTCAGATAAAAACCTGAAAGACTTTAGCGCCTGGCAGGCAAGCGACGATAGCTGGGGTGGTTTTAATAGTGAAACCAATACGTTTCTTTAATTAAAGCCCGGCGTTTCTGCAGTTTCTGTCGAAAAAGTTTTTCCGCAAATAATGAAAAAATATTATGCGGGTAATGCTAATAAAGACGTGTTCAGGTTTAAGCTGCAGCCATTAAATGATATTCATTTTAATACAGATCTTAATGGTTATGCTGATAAAAAATATTTATGGGCTGCTGCATTAATAGGATTATTTCTTATTATAACGGCTTGTGTAAATTTTATTAATCTTGCTACCGCGCAAGCACTTAACCGCAGTAAAGAAGTCGGCATAAGAAAAGTATTGGGCAACAATCGGAAACAGTTGTTCTGGCAATTTATTGCAGAAACAACTTTGATCACTTTGCTTGCGGTTATCCTTGCTTTTGCCTTGGCGCAGTTAGGCTTGCCTTTTCTAAATAATTTATTCAAAACTCACCTCACTATTAGTCCGTTTACCAATTCATCGCTTTTAATTTTTATTGCCGTTATTGTTTGTATTGTTGTTTTTCTCTCAGGCTCTTATCCGGCATTAGTATTATCGGGGTCTAAACCAATTGCTGCATTAAAGGGAAAATTATCTCAGAAAAGTGTCGGTGGTTTTTCATTAAGACGCGGATTGGTTATTACACAGTTTGCAATTTCGCAATTGCTGATTATTGGAGCGATAATTATTGCAGGGCAAATGAGTTTTTCAAAAAATACCTATTTGGGGTTTACTAAAAATAATATTGTAATGCTGCCTGTTCCTGTAAATGATAGCATCGGAAAATTAAAAATGCAATTATTAAAAAATGAACTCAGAGAAATTCCAAATGTGCAGCAGCTTTCATTCTGTATGGAAGCACCTGCTTCACAACATTTTGATACGAAGTCACTTACTTATGATTACAGATCTTAAAAAATATGCTTTCAGTTGTTTTGAATTACTTTTAGTTATTGCCTGAAAGCCTTTACACTATTGGGTTGTATTGAATTATTCGTTTTCTTTGTTTCTGAATATTTATTATCATTTTTGAAAAACATGTATCAAATCATGTATCAAATGCAAAAAACTCTTTACCATGAAACAAAGAAATATTACAGTGACTATCGTACCCGATAAACGCAGAATAAAAGACAATGTTACCTACCCTTTAAAATTACGCGTTACCTACCAGGGGAAAAGAAAATATTATGCAACAGGTTACAATGCAAGTTTAAAAGACTATTCGCTTATGATGGAAAATAAGGTACGTGGTGAATTAAGAAAAATAAATCTTGCTCTAAGTGAAATTCAAATTAATGCTCAAAAATGTTGTGATAGCCTGGAAAGTTTTTCGTTCTTAAAATTTGAAGTTTTATTCTTTCCAAAAAAATTGGCAATTACAAATTTACAATCAGCCTTTGATTCTTATATCAGGGAGCTTGAGGCAAA
>DATKQQ010000053.1:0-17071 GCA_035532615.1 Hanamia sp. | reverse complement strand
TTTTTGCATCTTTTCTCTCAAGTCATTACATCCAAATCCTTTGGGGTATATCATCAATGCCAATACACTTTCTATCAGAGCCACATTGCGTTTATTGGTTAGTGTAATGCCGGCCAACTTTGCTTTTCCGATTTTTACAGGCATGCTTAAATTTTCCATCGTGCCGTCGTCTATAACCGCAGCATGGGCATAAGTAATATTGTTCATGAAGCTGCCCATCAAATCGTTTAATTTCCCCACCATCTCTTCAAAATACTCCAGGCTCCTTTTACATCCCAGTTCCTTTGTGTTATGCACCACTACTTCTGCCCGTAAGGTACGTTCGCCTTTGTCATACAACTTAAGCGTTAGTTTGCCAACGTTTATTTTAAATACCGTTAAGTTGTAATCAGGTGTCTGAACCTGTACCTCCGGCGCAGAGCAATGGTGTTTGGTTGTGTATGGACGGGTCTTTCTGCCTAATAACGTTTTTAGGTAAGGCATGTCTATTCTTTCTCTTGTTAAATTGATGATGTGTTGATAGACATCGTCTAACTGCCGCCCTCTTTTAAACAAAAAGTTGCGGCTGTATTCTACCTGGTAAACAGAGTACCGGTAAGAAAATCCCGTCTTTTTTTGCGCATCGTAATCCTGCGCAAACCATAAACAACTATTGACCCATCGTTGGCAAACCTTTTCCAGTTGCCCCTGATGCTTCAGGGTGTCTGCAATCCTGGATAACTTTTCTCCATTATTATATGATGTAAAACAATTGCTCTCCTTGGTAATGTTGAGTTGCTGCGTTTGCTTGTGGTTTTCCACCCACTCATGGCCATTCAAAATAATGTTGCAACTGAAGGGCGGATGGGCACACATACGAATACATACATGTCCCCATTGTTTGTCCCTGATGTGAAAAAAATAGTGATTGACAAGCGATGGCTTCTTTTTGCGCCGTATATCTATTTTGCCTTCTCCAAATTCGCGCACTTCCCATAATAAACTTGGAGCTCTTGAACAGAATATGGCGAAGATGCCTTCAAAGGCACTCTCCGTTGGTACCAGCTTTTCTGCATCCTCATGTTTGCGTTCGCCTGTCTGATAATGGACGAACGGTATATTGTTCTTCTTGCAGTATGCCTGTACCCGCTTACTCATCACACCTGCTATGTTCATTAATGCCGCCGTATTTAATCCTGAATCGTTACCATAAAGCAGACGCCACCAATCCCGCAATCCACCCCCGTTCAACAACTTGGGATAATAGGCGTTCAATACAATGCGGTCTATACAGTCATACTGACCTGATAAAAAATCCGCATAATGCTCGGAAAACTTATCTTTAAATTTCATACTTTAAAATTAATAAATACTCCTGCACTTTCCCCAAAGGGTTTATTTCTGTTCGCAGAAATTCGTAGTAACTTTAAGCTGAATTGCTTAGCTATGTTTAAAGGGATAAACGTCATTGAATTTGGCAAACGATTTTATGATAATGAAAGTTGTTATTTGTATTTAATAGAACAGAAATAGGGAACGGGTTTTTCGTGTAGCCGTTGTGGGCATGAAAAATATTACAAAGGCAAAACTTATTATTACCGGAAATGCAGATCCTGTGGCTATAGAGAAAGTGTTACAGCTCTATATTTCATGGAATGAAGATGTCTGTATTAAAAGCATTTCATATGATATTCAGGCTCACGGCAAAGAAAAAAAGAATGTCAACAACTGAGCTTGGTTGTGAAGTTGACGTTCAGCAAAAGACAGCCTGGTTATTTAATCGCAAAATGCAGGTAGCGATGAAACAAGATAATAAAGATAAGCTGAAAGGCAATCTAGACGCGGATGAAACGCTGGTGGGAGGATATACCAATAAGAATAAAGGCCGAAGTTTAGAAAGCAAGGAAGCGCTATTATTGGCTACGGAGAAATTAGCAGACGGCAGGACAGGAAATATTCGCATGCAACCAATAGAAAATTTTGAGGCTATCACATTAAAATTTGCTTTATAGGATATGATAGATAAAGAAGCATTTATTACAACAGACCATCACCGCTCCTATCAAAGTTTGAAAAAAGAAATGAACATACAATCTGTGTTATCCAATATGGGTCAATCTTTGGAAGAACTTCATAAGCAGATAATGCAGTTTAAGAATTGGCTTAGAGGAACTCATCACAAATGTTCCAAACAACATTTGTTTGCTTATGCAGATGAATACGTTTTTAGGTTTAATCGAAGAAATAACAGAAAACTTATTTTTCACAAAGTCATTAATAAAATCATGAATCAAATCCCTCATCCTTATCCAGTATTAAAAACACTTTATTCTTATTCTACCTAATCCTATAAACATGATTTAATTTTTATATTTGAGTAATAAAATTAAAATTGATGTGGATCATTAACAGAAATATGCTTCACATCAAATGCTACTTTCAAAAAATAAGATATCCAGCAATCGTTCCACTATTTGCCATAGCCAGTCATGATGTGTTTTATAACAACTTATTGCAAAAGCAGACACAATAATTCCAGAAAAGGATAAAGAAATTCCCCCATAAACTATGAGCCCAAGCATTCCACTCACTGGGAATTTAAAAATATAAATTCCCGGGAAAATAAAGATGATACCTTTTAAAGACAGAAGCCACCAGTTTTTAGACTTTATCTTTTTTTTCTTATTTTGAACTTATTTGCACTGCAATACCAATAATGGAACTTTGGTCTGATAGCTCATTTTTTTGGTATGAACTTTACCAAAGATTCTTTCCAATAGATTGTGCCGGTGCGCCACCATTGCTAAAATATCGGTAGGCTTGTTTTCAATAAACTTATTAATTCCTTCTTCGACATTTCTTTCATTGATTGCCTGGAACTCGTGATTGAGTTTTGAAAAAACAACGTTGGTTTTCATTTTACCAATTACCTCATCGGCGTTCATTGCAGAATCTTTTTTTTGCACATTCAAAATGTGAACCTGTGAATTAAATTTTTTTGCCAACTCCTGTAATAAAGAATATCTATCCACTTCCATCTCTGCATCAAAGTCTGACGCGAAAGTAATATTGTTTATTTGGCTGTAACCGGCTTTTTCGGGAATCACTAAAACGGGAAATGACAATTTTCGAATAACCGTGGTAGTAGTGCTTCCAAAAACAGAATTGCTCTTTCCTTTTCCCTTCATACCCATTACGATGAGGTCGGCGTGTTTCTCTTTTGCTATTTCCTGAATAATATCAGCAGGAAAACCTTCTTGCACCAATCCTGTAATTTTTGCAGGATATTTTTTTGAAAGCGCTTCCACTTCTTTTTGCACCAATTGTTTATTATTTTCCAGGATTTCCGCTTGAGTAATCATTACAGTAGCAAGAATAGAATCATCAATAATGACTGCCGGCGGAATCACGTTTATCAGCGTTACGCTTGCATCAAAAACTTTTGCCAATGAAACAGCGTATCCGGAAGCATTCCGTGATGCTTTTGAAAAGTCTATAGGAACCAATATATTTTTCATAATTTTTTTGAATAAAAAAATAATAATTTGAATTGATAAAACTACTTTCATACATCGGAACTAATTATGATTTCAATCATTGTAAGAAATGATTTTTATCAAATGAAATAATACGAAATTGCGAATGATCTGCATAAAAGTTGCTGCCGGAGAGTAGTGCGGCAAACTAACAAATAATAGCGATTTCCACTTTATTCAATTCTTTTGTTTCTCATGCTACATATTAGCTGCTCACGGGCAGTAAAAACCTCAAGGGTCTTTGGTTTTTATGCTTTAGTTTGTGTCCTGCGAACGACGTTCCGCATTCTGGAAAGTGGAGTGGCAAACACAATCAAAGCGCTATTGATTAGAGTCATCATTCCTGCTAATGATTGTCATCATCTGTTAGCCGATAAAGATTAACCAGATCAAAAATAACTGGCGTATTTCTGGAGAATATGGTGGCAGAAGAAAAACCTGTGTTAAAAGCCCTGCAAGGTGCGGCATATGTAGATTGGGCTGTAGATGAAAATTCTGATGAGTATAAAGCCAAAGTGGCGCTGATTAAAAAGAATATTGCCTTATTCGGGGAAAGCTGCATCAACAGGGAAGTAAATTATAAACTGCATCGCGACCGTGGGGTTCCTGCTTCTGAACTTATTGCAGAAAGCCGGTTTGCCGACATGCTGATTGTGGATGCGGAAACCTCATTTAATAACCGGTTTGAAGGAATTCCAACAGAGTTTGTAAGAGATGTCCTCAAAAAAGCGGAATGCCCTGTAATTCTTGCCCCTGAAAATTTTGAAGCAATAGATGAAATTGCATTTACTTACAATGGCTCATCATCATCCGTCTTTGCCATGAAACAATTCACTTATCTTTTTCCGGAATTAAAAGAAAAAAAGGTAAGCATCATACAGGTAAATGAAAAAGGCGAATGGAGCGAAAAAGACAAAAATAAATTCACGGAATGGTTGCAAAACCATTATACTGATTTACACTTTGAAGCGCTCAAAGGAGAAACAGAGTATGTATTGTTTGATTATTTTTTTAGTAGAAAAAATATGTTTTTGGTGATGGGCGCTTATGGAAGAAATTCCTTATCACAGTTTTTTAAACACAGCCATGCCGATTTATTGATAAATACAATAACCCAACCTATTTTTATCGCGCATATATGATACATTGGGGCAATCGCTACTTTTTCTAAATCGGTACGCCGCAATTATTACAAAGAGGAGAGGTTTAATAAATGGCAATTTTTGTATTTATCCATTTTAGAGGATGGTTTGACTTGGGAACGTATAATCGCAGAATACCGGATTTATATTCTGCGCTTACAAATAGAAAATCTGCATTATCCGGCAATACAATTTTACGGTTAAAACAGCCTGCATAATTGAATTCATGCAATTGAAAACTTTCCTGGTTAACAAGTTCGCAATCATCGTGAATTACAGATAAAGACACCACATTCCCATAAGAATTGATAAGAAAGTTTTCTCTTTTCGCACCCGGCACCGACAATTCGATTTTATAACAACTTCCTAACTCTTCAATATTCACCGGAAAAATATTTTTTTTATTACCAGCCACATATCCTGAAAAATTATTTTCCTTAAATAAAGGAACGTATTCGCCGGGATAAATTAAATCACCGCTATTGCATGATGCATTATTATTCATAAAATGAATATTTAACTGCAAGTTCCCATAAGAAATTGCACATTAAAATGATATTGGTAATGTATTATAATGATTGTAGTCAGTGGTTTTTTTCAAGATTGTATGGGTTTATTCTCGAAAAATATTTTTTAAGATAAACCCATGTAAATGATATTAATTTCATTTCTCTATGACAGATATCATAATCTGTATTAAATCATTAAATCTATTTTTGCATTTGTGAAAAAATCTTTCGCCATATCATTCCTTTTCATCTATTTATTTTCAACAATGGAATTGTATCAGTTGCTGAAAATACCTTTGCTAATAGAGCATAAAACAGATGACATTTAAATCAAAATACATTATTAAATTTTAATTTCACCAAATAATTCCCGAACAAATTCAATGCTATTCACAATCATCAGGTAAATGAAAAAAAACAACCCATACCCTTTCGCAGGGCTCACAGACGAAGAAGCAAGCGCTTCAAGAAAGAAATATGGAGTTAATAAAATAAATTCTAAAAGGGTGAATCCATTTTGGCATTCTTTGAAAGAAGCCGTTCTGGAACCGATGTTTATTTTATTGGTAGCTGCTGCGGTTATCTATTTTGTTTTGGGTGAATTTTCGGATGCATGGTTCATGTCGGGAGCTATTATTTTGGTTTCTGCCATTTCCATTTATCAGGATAACCGAAGCAGGAATGCGTTGAATGCATTGAAAGAATTTACGCAATCGCACGCCACAGTAATCAGAAATAACCAATTGGAACATTTATTATCTGAAGAAATTGTGGTGGGCGATTATGTGGTGGTTTCAGAAGGCGAGCTCATTCCCGCTGATGGAATAGTAAAACAACTTAATGATTTTTCTGTAAATGAATCCATACTTACGGGGGAATCCTTCAGCGTAACAAAAGAGATTCATTCCGGAGAAAACAATAAAATATTCAGCGGTACGCTTGCAGAATCCGGCCAATGTGTGTTTGAAGTTACCGCCATTGGCGAGCACACGCAATTAGGGGAATTAGGAAAATCCATTCAAAATATTCAGAAAGAAAAGACGCCTTTACAAAAACAAATCAACACATTTGTAAAATGGATGGCGTTGGTGGGAGCCGTCATTTTTCTGATTATTTGGGGTATTAATTATTTTCAGTCGAAAGACATTTTGAATAGCTTGTTGAAAGGTTTGACGATTGCCATGTCGGTTTTGCCGGAGGAAATTCCTGTTGCGCTGGCCACTTTCATGGCGCTGGGTGCATGGCGGTTAATGAAGCTGGGCGTGATTGTAAAAGAGACTTCCACTGTGGAAGCATTGGGCGCGGCAACGGTTTTGTGTACCGATAAAACGGGAACGATTACAGAAAACAGAATGAAATTATATCAGTTGTATGATTTTATTTCTGATAAAATTTTAAGTAAAGAAAATTGGAAAAGCACATCTGCGCAAAATCTGGTCAGCGCAGCCATGTGGGCCAGCGAAAGTGTTCCTTTTGATGCAATGGAAAAAGCCATTCATAAGGCTTATGCCGAAAATATTGAAACGGACCTTCGTCCCGGATTTAAAATGATTCATGAATATCCATTGAATGGAAAACCACCAATGATGACGCATATTTTTGAGAATAAAAAGGGTGAAAGAATCATTGCAGTTAAAGGTGCGCCGGAAGCCATCTTGAAATCTTCTTTATTAAATGATGAGCAAAAGAAAAAAGTGAATGACTGTTTAATATCCTTTGCCAAAGGAGGTTTGCGCGTATTGGGCGTGGGAACGATTGATTTTAAGGGAAATGATTTCCCCAAAACACAACAGGAATTTCAAATCAATTTTCTGGGGTTAATCGGATTTTACGACCCGCCAAAAAAGAACATCGCTCATGTTTTTGAACAACTTTATAATGCGGGAATCCAACTAAAAATAATTACCGGTGATAATCCTGTAACAACAACTGCTATCGCCAAACAAGCACATTTCAGGGGATACGAAAACGCCATTACCGGCACGGAATTATTGCAATTAAACGAAAGGGATTTTGATAAAGCAGTGATTGAAAACAATCTTTTTACCCGCATGTTTCCGGAGGTGAAATTAAAGATTATTGAAAGTTTAAAACGGCAAAAACATATTGTAGGCATGACCGGCGATGGCGTAAATGATGGCCCTGCGCTTAAAGCGGCCAATATAGGAATAGCCATGGGCAAGCGCGGTTCAGAAATTGCCAAAGAAGCGTCTTCCCTTATTTTAACCGACGATGATTTTGGAAAAATGGTGGATGCCGTGGCCATGGGAAGAAAGATTTATACCAATCTTAAAAAAGCCATTCAATATATTATTTCCATCCACATTCCCATTATTTTAACGGTGACGTTGCCATTAGTTTTAGGATGGATTTATCCGGCGATATTTACGCCGGTGCATGTTATATTTTTTGAGTTGATCATGGGGCCTACCTGTTCTATCGTTTATGAAAATGAGCCGTTGGAAAAGAACAGTATGTTGCAAAAACCACGTTTGATCACCAATACTTTTTTTAATTTGAAAGAGCTGACCATCAGTATTTTCCAGGGTTTGGCTATCACTGCCGGCACCTTGTTTATTTATCAGGTTGCGGTTCGAAAAGGATACACCGAAGAAATGACGCGTTCGCTTGTATTCAGCACTTTGATTTTCGCAAACTTGTTTTTGACACTGGTAAACCGGTCATTTTATTTTTCAGTATTTACTACTTTAAAAAATAAAAATATCCTTTTAAGAATCGTAATTATTACCACACTTACTTTGCTTGCAATGATTTTATACATCCCTTCTTTTGCTGCTTTCTTTAAAATAGCTTCCTTAGATGCTATGCAAATCAGTTGGGCGATTGCTACCGCTTTTGTGTCCGTGATATGGTTTGAATTCTATAAATGGAGGAAGAGGGGAAATGCGATGGATAAAGCAGAATCTAATCCGCCAATTTAAGGGAAATAAATATATGACCATATCTCTGCCAATGAGATTTCTTTTGCAGCAAAAGGACAAATAACCTCAATTCCCGTTTTTTTGATGAATATTTTTAAGCCCTATGCCATTTCATCCTCACTCACTAACACAGATTCCTCATGCAAAATCAATAAAGGAATTTTTGTCAAGCCGGTCATTTTTTTTGAGTGAGAAGGTTCAAAAACTTTATTGATAAAATTTCTTTTTCGTGCCACCATTATCAATAAATCTGTCGGATGTTTTTTTATAAATTTATTAATTCCTTCTTCAATATTATCCTTCTCGATTATGTTGAAGGAATAGTTGTATTTATCACCGGCTAAATCAGTGCTCATTTTGCCTGCAACTATTACTGCTAACAGTTTTACTTCTGCTGTCAGTTTCGGATCTTTTTCCCCCCGAACATTTAATATCTCAATGAAGGGATTGAATTTTTTAATCAGTTCCTCAAGTATCAAGAAATTAAACGGGAGTTTTTCATCATTAAAATCCGAAGCAAGGGTAATGGTATCAACAGTTTTATAACTGACGTTTTTGGGAATTATTAGCAATGGAATGGAAGTTTTAGCAATCATTCTGGTAGTTGTACTCCCAAACCTGGAATTGCTTTCGCCCTTACCTTTCATGCCCATTACAATTATTCCAGGATTTATTTTTTCCGCCACTTCGTAAATAACATTTACCGGTTTGCCTTTCATTACAAGGCCTTCGGTTTTAACGGTGAACTTTCTGGCAATTCCATCAATTTCTTTTTTCAAAAATTTTTCATTGGCAGCTTCCAATTCTTCCTGAGAATCGTAAACTTTAGCACCTGCACTTTTATCATAGGCAGATGTATCGGTGTATGCGTGAACCAATGTTAGCCGGGCATTAAAAGCATTGGTCAGAAAAGCCGCATAGCTTACTGCATTAAAAGAAGCATCAGAAAAATCAACAGGAACTAATATATTTTTCATGTTTTTTTGCAAAAATAAACAGTATCTCTTCTGAAAACCATGACGGCTATCCTATCATAAAATGATTGAAATCAGTTGCCAATAGAAAGCAGGCGCAATTATCCAAAACCCCTGACCAATCTCATCGTTTTCGATAATTACCGTTACCGGTTCTGCAAAATGCGGGATATACTTTTGCAGGACAAACCTTATTTTTAACAACAAAAACAAATAATCATGAACACACGAACATTAGCAAAAAGAGCCGAAAGACTGCCATCTGTATTCGAAGATTTTTTTAACAAACCCTTGCTGGATATATTTGACGGGGGCTTTCCATCAAGAATGATGAATGTGCCCGCCGTAAATATTACAGACAGAAAAGATGATTACCTAGTATCAATGGCTGCCCCCGGATTAAAAAAAGAAGATTTCAAAATTGATGTGGAAGGCAACATGCTTACCATCGGCAGCGAAAAGGAAGAAAAGAATGAAGAAAAGGATGAAAAATACACCCGCCAGGAATACAGCTATTCTTCTTTTGAACGCAGCTTCACCCTTCCCGATGAAGTAAACGAAGACAAAATTTACGCGCATTACCAGGATGGCGTTTTAAAACTTGTTTTGCCTAAAAAAGAAGAGGCTAAAAAAATGGCAATCAGAAAACAAATCGCAGTTAAATAACTGTGATGATTCCTAACCGTATTTTGAAAATAATGTCCCGCCCTCTGAAAAGGCGGGGCATTTAATAAATCCCAAAACTTTAAATCATTACCCTTTCGGATGAATGATTATTTAGTGAACACCTTCTTAAATACCATCCGTTTCCATCGTTATTATTAAACGATAAAGGATTGATTGTTATCATGATTATTGCTGATAGAAATCGTTGCTTCACCTTTTTTTCGTTAATAACTTTATAGAAGATTAAAAAAAACCTTTTGAAAAATAATCGGGATAATCTGCAAATGAATGTACAGAAATTTCAAACTGAAATTGAAACGTGGAAGCAGTTGCTCAATTCCAGGATGGAAGAGAACGTCTTGCTGAAAAACAGGCTTTCGGACATTCTTAAAAATAACTATGACCAAAATTCGCTTGAAGAAATAGAGGAATTTCAAACTCAATTCATCAAGGAAGATGAATTAACTAATTCATTGAGAAGGGATGTCAGTGATTTGGATAGTTTGCTCTATACCAAAATGTTTGAAGACGGGAAAATGGGAAAACCATTTGACATAAAAATGGATAAATTGGGTAAAGACATTGCCAATTCCATAACCAGATTTCGCATCTTACAATCAGCTTTTAATGATTTTCAGTATAAAATATCCAACAAACGTGAAAATTAGAAATTTTATAACCGGGTGTATTTTTCTTTTTGCGGTGCTTTGTGGTTTTACTACTTCTGCCCAGTTTACTTCCACAATGCTACAAGAATATCTTTTGGAAAATTTAGATAATAAACCAAGAATAAATTACGAAGAAGAGATACAGGAATTTTATGCCCGCATCCATTATCAAACCGCATGGATACAGCAAAAAGATACCACCAATCTTATCTGCTTATTGAATAATTTGTCATTAGCCGCGAATTGGGGACTAAGTGAAAAAGATTACCAATATAACTTTATCTCTGCATTTAAAAATGGCGCTTTTCATCTTCAAAACCAGGCAGATTCATTACAAGCGGAAGTTCTTTTTTCTGATGCCGCCATTCACTTTTATAGCGATGTCGCTTATGGAAATGCCACGCCATCATTGGGTTACAAGGGAATTAAATACAAACCTGATTGCTATAAAATACCCGCAATTCTGGAAGAATATATTTCAAAAAACAAACTGAACTTATTGGCTTCTTTTCTTTCTGTGGGCATGACAGAAATCACCGTCTTGCAGCATAAAATTAATTGGATTGCGAACATAATTAAAAGTGAGGATTTTAAAGAAATCAGCATCAATTCTAAAAATAGAAATACTGAAAATAAGTTTGTTTGCCGGAAACTTTACCAGTTGGGTACCCTGGATTCGGCTGATGAAAATGTTTCTGAAAATATTCTGAAACAAAAAATCGGGGAAGCGCAATTAATGTTCAATCTCCCGGTAAACGGCGAATTGAATCAGGAGATTATCCGCGAACTCAATGTGCCTTTAAAAGTAAGACTGAGTCAATTAACGCTTTCAATAAATTATTACCGCTGGCTATCTTGCCTTACTCAAAATCAATCCGTAATTGTTGCCAATATTCCGGCGGCTTATCTTAAAGTTTACCGTAATAACGAAGTGATCCTGGAAATGAGATTGATAGTTGGCAAGCCTTCCACCCCCACTTTTACATTGGCAAGTACAGTGGATGAAGTGATTGTTTATCCATACTGGTATGTGCCGGTTAGTATTGCTACCAAAGAATTATTGCCGTTTATTAAGCGAAACCCTTCCTTTCTTGATGCCAATAATTACCAGGTTTTAAACAAAGCGGGAAAAATCATAGACCCTTATTCTATTAACTGGAATGAATTGAGCCGCAATTATTTTCCTTATACCATCAGACAGGGAACGGGTTGTGATAATTCGCTGGGATTACTAAAACTTAATTTCTATAATCCTTTTGGAGCTTACCTGCATGATACCCCCAACAAAGATTTATTTAAACAAAACTGCGGTTTCTTCAGTCACGGCTGTATGCGCATGGAAAAGCCGATGGAATTAGGGCATCTTGTTTTGAAAAATAATAATATTGCAATTGATACACTTACTGAAAAGGGCTGTTTAAAAAATCAATCACCTATTATTATTCCGGCTGATGAAAAAATACCGGTGATAGTTTGGTATAGTCCGGCAGGTGTGGATTCAACGGGCCGCGTTTTATTTTTTGAAGATATTTATAAAAAATTTAATTGGGGGAAATAAGAGACAATTTTGTATGGATAAAATATTTTTATCTTAAAATTTAATCAATGGAAAGCAATAGAATATGCCAGAGCTGTTCAATGCCATTAAGCAGCGCTGAACTTTCAGGAACCGAAAAAGATGGTTCCATGAAAAAGGATTATTGTAAATATTGTTACGAAAATGGTCAATTCACCAACCCGAATCTCACGTTGGAAGAAATGGAAACGCGGGTAAAAAGTAAAATGGAAGAAATGAAAATGGATGCAGATACGATTAGCATGGCCGTGAGTAGTTTGCCTAACCTTAAAAGATGGCGGAAGGTTGAAACTGCCTGATATAATTCCAAAAAAGTATCATGCCTAAAACAAGCGCCGGCATATTATTTTATCGTTTTCAAAAAAATAAATTGCAAGTATTATTGGTGCATCCCGGCGGCCCATATTGGGTAAAGAAAGATATCGGCGCATGGTCCATTCTCAAAGGTGAGGTCGTTGCCGGTGAAAAATTGCTGGAAGCAGCCATCAGGGAAACAGAAGAAGAAACCGGCGTAAAAGCGCAGGGTAAATTTATTGAACTAACACCCCTGCGACAAATAAGCAGCGGCAAGATAATTTATGCCTGGGCTTTGCAGGGCGATTTTGATGCATCAGCAATCAGGAGCAATACATTTGAAATGGAATGGCCACCAAAAAGTGGGAAGAAAAAATCATTTCCTGAAATTGATAAAGCAGCCTGGTTTGATGCTGAAGAAGCAAAGGATAAAATTATTGCGGGTCAGGTTCCATTTATTATAGAATTGGAAAATCTGGTAAATCGGCGGCTGTAAGAAAAAATTGGCTGCAACGATTAATCATCCCAAACAGTTCAATACTTTTTGTGAAGATATCCATCAATATCTATTTTTTACTTATACCATTTCCAGCTCTTTTATATAGCTTTCCATCAGGTAAAGATATTTCTTTACAGCAGTCAATGACCTGGTTCTTTCCTCATCCGCTGTTGCACTTTTTGCCCGTAAGGCGCTTACTTTTGCCCTTATATTGGCACGATAGCTTTTGTAATAAATAAAAAGAGCACGTTCACTTTTCGTTTTCATAGTGGGGAAGAAATGATTATAATGTTCAAGAAATAAGGCTGATAAATCCTTACGGTCAAATGCATCCAAATCCATACAAAGGAATGCCACTTCATTCAATACATCAATTTGCCGGAAATCGTCATTGAATTCAATGCAATCAAACGGCACAGGATCCGGCAATAAAAAAATATTCCTTGAATGTAAATCACCATGGCAATCCCTGTAAAATCCATCTCTTAATCTTTTTGCTATTAACTCTTTATTCTTATTTAAAAAATTATTGGAAAATTCAATAACTCGCTCTATGATGGCGCTGAATGAATTATCCAATTGTTGGGACAGATATTCTTTTTCACCCTCCAGGTCATTGAATTTTTCCCGAATATCCAATAAATCTTTTTGATAAATGACGGTGGTATTTTTATGAAAGAGAGCAATTTTTTCTGCTAGCTTTTTTATATCAGATTCCGTTACAATATGCTGAATCAACAATTTATCCATACGTTTTTCCGTATCCAGTTTGTGCATTTTTACGGCATAATCTATTATGGTTCCCTTGTTTCCGCCTATAATAATAATTTCATGCCATTCACGTATCGGCAATACTCCAATATAAACATTTTGGGTAAGCCTTTTATTCAATTCTATTTCCCTGTTGCAATAATACCGGCGAAGCGCCAGGGTGGAAAAATCAACAAAGGAATAGTGTACCGGCTTTTTAATTTTATAAACGAATTGATCGCATAATATCACCCAGGATATATGTGTTTCGATTAATTCCCGCTTGCCGGTTTCTTCCGGAAATATTCCATGTGATAACAAATTATTGATGTGTTCTGTTGTCATTTTTTATTTTCAGATATTCAGAAGCCTTTCGTAACATCTCATCTATATTATCATCCGTTGACTTTAATATTAAATGAGGTTCAACTAATGGTTCATTTTGCCCGCTGATAAGTTTGTAAACTTCAAAATCAGCTTCGCTGTAGGGCCTGGGGCTTTTTAATCTTTCCCTGGTTGTATTTTCATCGGCCTGTATTTCAATAAAGGAAATCCCGCCTTTTCCTTTCATTTCGTCAACAAACATTCTCCTTATATCTTTTTTATGAAAAGTGGCGTCCAGTACTAAATTCTTTTTTTGTTTTGTGGATTCTTTCATCTCATCAAACATTTGAGCATAAACCATTCTTTTCTCTTCATCAGAATAAACCCTTTCCTTAAAAATTTCTTTCCTGATCATATCACTGTTGATATATCCGGCATTAATCACTTTTGCAAACCTGGAAGCAAAATAGCTTTTACCAGAACCGGGTAAACCAAAAACAATTACTATCATTTTGAATCAATATTATTTAATCTTACTATTTTTTTCGACATCGTTCAATCGCTATTATCCATTACCAATACTGCAGCCCCATGAACCTTTCCGCTTCTAAGGTCGTTTAAGGCATCGTTTGCCTGATGCAAAGAATATGTTTTTATTTGTGTGTGAATGGAAACTTGCGAAGCCAGTTTGAAAAAATCTTCACCATCTTTCCGGGTAAGATTGGCAACCGAACGAAGTATTCTTTCTTCCCACAACAGGCTGTAAGGAAAAGATGGAATATCACTCATGTGTATGCCGCCACATACTACAATGCCACCTTTATTAGTATCGCTTAATGCCTTTGGCACGAGGTTGCCCACAGGCGCGAAAATGATAGCGGCATCCATTTTTTCCGGTGGCAATTGTGAGGCATCGCCTGCCCATACAGCGCCCAGTTCCAATGCAAATTTCTGCGCTTCAATATCTCCATCCCTTGTAAAAGCGAATATTCTTTTATCCTGATGAATGGCCAGTTGAATGAGGATATGCGCGGCGGCCCCAAACCCGTAAATACCAAGGCTTTTTACCCGGTCACTAGTCATGGTATAAGAGCGGTAACCAATAAGTCCGGCACATAAAAGCGGCGCCCCGGATGCATTTGCATATTGCGACTGAAGCGGAAAGCAATAGCGTTCATCAGCCACCGCATATTCAGCATAGCCGCCATCAATTGTATAGCCGGTGAATAAGGCTTTTTCACATAAATTTTCCTGTCCCCTCAGGCAATATCTACATTTGCCACAAGTATAGCTCAGCCAGGGAATACCAATTATTTCCCCCGTTTTCACGGAGGAGGTTTTTTTACCAGTTTTTATTACCCTTGCTACAATCTCATGCCCCGGAATAAGTGGCAATTTAGGAGCAGTAAGTTCCCCGTCAATAATATGCAAGTCGGTACGGCACACACCACAGGCAATTATTTTTACCAATACCTGGTTTTCGTCAGGCACCGGAACAGAAAGTGTTTTCATAACTAATGGCTGGCCAATGGCCTCTAAAACCATAGCCTGCATGGTTTTGGGTATCATTATACTGTTACCGGTTGGTTGCATGAAAAATATTTTGTAATCCATAATTACAAAATACCTGCCCAATCAGCAGTTGAGCAGGTATTTTAAGATTAAAGGAAGACGCTACTTTATGAAAGAGTTCATTCTTACTCTTCAAATTCATATTCAGGTTCTTCAATCTCGATATTGTTTACCACACTGGTAACACCGGGTGCAAACCAGGCAGCATCCTCTGCATCTTCTTTTTCGGCTATAGACCGAACTTTACCACTAAGGGTAACACTGCTTCCATGTACTTCCGCATCAATGCTGTTTGAGTCTATGGTGGCACTTCTGTGGAAGGCGGCATTGATTTTCTTCTGAATATCGGAATATGAAACTTGTGGTTTTACTGTAATCAGATTGGTAACAAGGCGCACACCCGCGAGGTTTTCAATGGCTGATTTGGCCATGGTGCGCTGGTATTCCCACTCTACCTCACCCTCCAGTTTTACACAGCCGTCTTCTACTTTAACTTTAATCTTATCTTCCTGCACTGCGGTATGCCATTTAAGTGCATTGAGTACAGCTTCTGCTATTTCAGCATCTGTTTTATTATAACTTGGGGAAATGCCTACTTCTATCTCTTCGGCAACAGCTTTTACTCCCGCAACTTTTTTAGCAGCGTTTTCTGCCGCTAATTTTTTTGAATAGGAATCTACATGGCCGGAAAGTGTTACAATACCATTTTTAACTGCCACACCAATTTCTGATGCTTTTAAAAAAGGTTGCCATTTAAGTTCTTCCATTACGTCTTCCTGAATTTGATAATCGGTTTTCATGATTAAAAGTTTTTATGATGACTCATTTATTTTACAGTACAAAGAAACGATGAACCATTCCGGCAATCAATGAGCGTCGTCACTGGTTTTGGTGATAGTAATTTGTGCTTAAGTAATAGCGGGTTTTACAAATTTGCATCACCTGGGATTAGTCAATCCACAGATCTTAAAAGATAATTGTAAAAAACGAAATACAGCATTCCCGTCAGCTTTTTGTAAAAAAGACTTTTGAAAGACACTATTCATATCATCTTTTTTCTGCTTTTAATATCCAGTACAAACCTTTTACATTTGTTCTCCATTTCGGTAGCCAAAATGTAATTATTATTTCTTCCATAAGTTCAAAAGCTGTAACAAATGTGGCCGCATAAAATAACTCATAGAGAGGATTGAGTAAAAAGAAATAGTAATATCAGGAAGACTCCTTGCAGTATGGCTGCTGCCTTAGCGGCATAAGTATGAAAACTGGTCATTTTCCCGAATTTGACAAATGCAAGAACTGTTTGCAATACAAATAAGGACAATAACAAGATGATAAGGGAAATCTCCTCTTTCAGAAAAGCGGATTTAAATGCAATTAAACCAATAGTGCCAGCTATAACGGTCAGGTCATCACCAATGGAATCAAGTTTTGCTCCGGCAATGCTGGTCACTTTAAATTTTCGGGCGAGCAAACCATCTATAGAATCTGTAAAAAAACTTAACCCAACTTGGAAATTAGTCCCCGAAAATAACGATAATTTCATTAATTTTTGACTTTTTTTGATAAATTATATATGTTATTAATTGGTAATCAATATAGTGTAAATAAGATTGTATTTGTTGTCCCCGAAAATATAG
>DATKQQ010000052.1:0-10976 GCA_035532615.1 Hanamia sp. | reverse complement strand
AGTGTGCCAGTGATAACTATGCGGTCGTAACAACCAAGTATGCCGCTGATTTTTTCGCAATATCTTTGAGTAAGTGATTCCATAATATTGGAAAGTTAAATGTTTTCCTGTTTAGTTCCGGCTTGTCCGGCTTAGGTATTTGAATTCATTTCTTTATTCACCAACGATCATGATCTCTTCCATGACCGTGATCATTTCTTCCCTGGCCACTACCATAATCTCTCACACCATTATCATGCCTGGTAAATCGATCATCTGTTCTTTGAGAGCGCAGGTCTGAGTTTCTAAAACCATAGTCTTCTCTGCCGGGAAAATACCTGTTATCACGGCTATCCCTTATTATAGGTTGGTAATGACCCCTGAAAGATGCGTAATGAGAAAAGTAATAATCATTCCGCAACCAGGGATTGTGATCATTTACTACCACTTTGTAAGAATGATAAAGATCATACTGCTCAAATCTTGCCGGCAATGATGACGCAAAATTCCAACGGCCATAATCGAAATATACAAACAAACCTCTTGGTACATCATAATAGACACCGAGATCTGGTAAATAATAATAGTTTACATAATTGTATCCAACCGGCCCCCAGGCAGGTTGTTGGCCGATATTAATGTTTACACCTACTTGCGCCTCAGTTTTATAACAAAAAGCGCTAAGGAGCAATGCGGAAATAAGGATAATTTTTTTCATTGTTATTAATTTTAAAGTTTTTACAATTAAGATGCTTGCTACTTTTCAGACTTTCTACATATTCCGGTGTTTAAGAATCTACCTCACTATAACCAAATCTTAACAAAGAGAATTTATTGTTTTGCCTGAGATCCTTTTACCTCTTTCAAAAAAATTATCTCACCTAAAAAAATTATTTTTGCAAAAAATTTTAAAGATGAATAAGGGACCGGTTTCACAATTTATTGAACATCATTATCGCCATTTTAATGCAGCCGCATTGATGGATGCGGCCAAAGGATATGAGACACATATTAATGAAGGAGGAAAAATGTTGGTTTCGCTTGGAGGCGCTATGAGCACTGCTGAATTGGGTATATCATTGGCAGAAATGATACGCCAGGATAAAGTGGCCATCATTAGTTGTACCGGTGCAAATCTTGAAGAAGACATTATGAACCTTGTTGCGCATAGTCATTATAAAAGAGTTCCCAACTATCGCGATTTAACCCCACAGGAAGAATGGGATCTTTTAGAAAACCATTACAATCGTGTTACTGATACTTGTATTCCTGAAGAAGAAGCTTTCAGAAGATTACAACAGCATATTCATAAAATATGGAAAGATGCGGAGGGGAAAGGAGAGATATATTTTCCACATGAATACATGTACAAAATGCTGCTTAGTGGCATATTGGAACAGTATTACGAAATAGATGCAAAAAACAGCTGGATGTTGGCTGCTGCGCAAAAGAATATTCCTATTGTGGTTCCGGGATGGGAGGATAGTACCATGGGAAATATTTTTACTTCTTATGTAATAAAAGGAGAACTGAAAGCAAGTACCATGAAAAGCGGCATTGAATATATGGCACAATTAACGGAATGGTATCGTGAATTGTCCAAAGGAAAAGGGCTAGGGTTTTTTCAGATTGGCGGCGGTATTGCAGGTGATTTCCCAATTTGTGTAGTGCCCATGATGTACCAGGATCTTGAATGGCACGATGTTCCATTCTGGAGTTATTTCTGCCAGATATCAGATTCTACAACATCTTACGGTTCTTATTCCGGTGCAGTTCCCAATGAAAAAATAACATGGGGAAAACTGGATATTCATACTCCTAAGTTTATTGTAGAAAGTGATGCTACTATTGTTGCTCCTTTGATTTTTGCATGGGTATTGGGATGGTAATTCTATTCATTATCAGGTTGCATAACAATTTGCCATCCGTTTCCTTTTCTTTCGAGATAGATATAATCGCTGAGAATGCTCTCATTATTAGTGCGTGTGAGAGAAGTGGCTGCAATTATTATTTTATTTTGATTCGGCGGAATATTTTGAAAAATAAAATGATAAAAATTATTTCCTGATAAGATGATCTCTTTGATATTTTTGGGATCATTTTGATCCAGGTCGTTTAGGTCTTTAAATTGATAAATGACATACCGGTTTATCAAATTGTTTTTTATTTTTTCTCTGAAATACAAATTAATGGATGTACTCAATAAAGTTGATTGTGTACTATCAAAAAGTAAAACAGGAGGATCAGGTTTTAAAGAATCTATCCAGGGCATCGGAGGAGGTATGGCAGGATATTTATAATAATGATTTGCCAGGCTATCGCTCCATCCATTGGGATTGCTGGCAAAAGTGCTGCTACTAAAAAAAATACTTCCCTGTATTTGTGGGAACTTTCTTAAGAATTTTATTTGATTAGGAAGTTCGTTCTTATTATGCCAGGCATAAGATCTTGGTTCCAGTGCCCTGTAAATGCCTTGTCCTATGTACAATTGGCGACCATAAGCATGGTTAGCCCACCATTCGGTAAGTACTTTAAAGCCGACTACTTTCTGTCCTATTTCCCAATACAATTGTGGCGCAACATAATCAATCCATTTATTTTTAAGCCACAATAAAATGTCTGCATAGAGGTCATCATAATCAGTTTGTCCGGCTTTGGTATTACTTCCTTCCGGGTCTTTATCAATATTGCGCCATACTCCAAAAGGACTAATCCCGAATTGGCAATATTTATTTTCTTCTTTGATAGCTTTGCTAAGATGAAGAATAATTGAATCAACATTGCTTCTGCGCCAATCATCTCTGCTCATTCCGTTTCCATATTTTTTATAAGAAACATCATCATTAAATTCCTTACCCGGGATGCGATAAGGGTAAAAATAATCGTCAAAATGAATGGCGTCAATATCATAGCGCTTCACCACATCTCTTACTACTTTTAATACAAAGGCCTGCGCATCTTTATTTCCGGGATCGAAATATTTTACACCCCCATAATTGATGAACCACTCGGGATGTAAGTTGGTAATATGCGTAGGAGAAATAGATGATTTGCCTATTTGAACTACTGCGCGGTAAGGATTCATCCAGGCATGAAATTCCATTCCGCGTTTATGCGTCTCCGTTATCATAAATTTCAAAGGATCATAATACGGGGAGGGAGGTTGTCCCTGCTTGCCGGTAAGAAATTCGCTCCAGGGTTCATATTGCGAAGGATAAAAAGCGTCTGCCGCAGGACGGATTTGTACTATCACAGCATTCATCCCATCACTTTTGAGCATATCGAGAATATTGATGAATTCATCTTTTTGCTGTTGGGTAGTTAGAAATTTTGAAGATGGGAAATCAATATTACCAACTGTAGCTACCCACACTCCGCGAAATTCATATTTTGGTTGCGCTTTTGTTTGTTGAATAAAAAGAAAAAATAATAGAAAAGAAAAGCAGAATGGTTTCTTCATGGAATAAAAAAAATAATTAGGTGGCAATTTACTAACATCCCGATTATAAATCAGTAATATTCAATCACGAATTGGAATAATAGCCCTTTATTAACAAGTAGGTATTAAAATATTGTTAGGTACATCCTAAGAGTTACAGGGTAAAAGAAATTCCACCAGACATGTCTGTTGTAAATAAGAACTTTTTGTAGCTTGTCTAAAACTGTTACATTTATCAGAATCTCTAAAATTTATTAATTATGACAGAACCAAAAGTTTTTGAAGCAAACGCCGAGAGTAAAGGCACTGCAAAACAGTTACGCCTGTTTGCTTTCCTGGCATGGATTGTAGCAATAGCAGGTGAAATTTTTGCCATATTAAAATTATTACACAACGAAACGCTTACGTGGCTAATAGTTGCTATTGTGATAATATTGGCATTATCCATAACCGGCTCTTTGCTTTGGAAAAAAGCTAACCGCTTAGACCCCTCTTCGAAGAGCGACAAAACAAAATTTTTTATCCAAAGCCAGCTCGGTGCTATTATGGGTGTGCTTTCTTTTTTGCCATTGGTTATTCTCATTTTCACCAACAAAAATCTCGACGGCAAAACAAATGGTATTGCTGGCGCTATTGGGATAGTAGCTTTGTTGATAGCAGGCATCACCGGAGTTGATTTTAACCCGCCTTCCATTGAGCAATATACCAATCAAATTAATGCACAAACAGATTCTGTAAAACAAATAAACATGGGCAACGACCTTGTTTATTGGACACCCGAAGGTCACAAATACCATCTTTATCAGGACTGTTATACTATTAAAGGACACGCAGGATTATCACAGGGAACCATTAAGCAGGTATGGGAAAGTAAAGGCATTTCTGAACTTTGTAGAGTATGCGAAAAAAGAGCTATGAAGGAACATAATATTTCTCCTTCAATGCTAAGCAATCCGGTTGAAAATGCAGCCGACTCGACCAAATAGATCAAAATGATTCCATCCCCATATTAATTTATTCAGGCAGTCGTTGATAAAAGGTTGTTGCAAAAAAACTTTGAAATATCAATTGGAAATGATTCATCATTCTAATTAGTGGAATAATAGGAAAGATGTCAATCTATGGATATTGTTGATAATAGTTGCTACTTTCATTTCCACTAAAAATATGAACAGAAAAAAATTCATAAAATTAACAGGCAGTTATGCCATGCTATTCCCCATTGTAAAAAAGCTTGACAATATTAGTCCGGCTAAAACCCGGCAATATGATAAGGCGCTTAAAATGCATTTCATAGAGGCTTTCAACAGGTTTGAGCAGGTTTGGAACTTTAATGATTTCTGGAAACGTGGAAACACTTTTGACGCCTGCCTCACTTTTACAGATGCGCTACTGCATAAATGGCCTGATGCTCCGGAAATAAAATCAATACAGCAAAAGGTGAATCAGATGCTTGAAGAAAATTTTACCTATTTCAAAAGCTTTGACCCGGGTGTTTTGTGGGCAGATGATTTTGGATGGTGGGGATTGATGGGGCTTAATGCGAGAAAACATTTGCTGCGTTCGGGTAATAAGGAATTAGCTGATAAATACCTGCAACTTTCTACCGATTTATGTTGGCAGCAGGAAAGAGATCATGCTTATGATTTTTCAGACACAGCAAAGCCGGTGCCACACGGTTGCAGAAACGGAGATGCCAACGGTAAAAACAAAGGTGCAAAAAACACAGTAACAAATGTTCTATTTTTTTTGCTGTCGGCCAGGATATATCGTTTAAAGCCCGCAGAAAATATCAGCGATAACGAAAAATATTTGGAGATGGCCTACCAGCAATGGGTATGGTTTGACAGCTGGTTCAAATTGGGTGAATATGAATACCTGAAGAAAACTACTTCCGGCGGCGCCCTGGTGCAGGAACGGCCAACGGCTTTTTTTGAAGGTTCTGATTATGCGGTAACTGTGCATCCTACCTGGGAAAAAGGATGGTTGTGGACAGGCGATCAGGGAATGTTATTAACAGCACTTACCGATATGTTGGCTATAAAAAACAACCTGGCGGCATGGATAACAAAAAATAAAATAAAATCAGAATTTAATGCTGATGATTTTGAAAAAAGAATCAAACATTATATTGTCTTGCTAAAGAAAGGAATAAAAACTGCGTTGATTAATGATACAGATAGTATCATTCGTGAAGCTCCTTTTACATCGAATTTTGGGCCGGAGTTTGGCAATGATTATCTGGCGGGGCGAGGTATCATGATGCGTTACCTGGGAATACTTGATAAAAAAAATACACGACTAGATTTTCAAAGAAGCATTCAAGCCACAGCAGATGCTATTTGGCAAACACGTGACAGATTAAACAATCAGTTTCAACCTGAATTTACAAATGCTGAGAACGATAAACTTTACATACAGCAATTCAAAGCGCAATGGGGACTTGCCGATAATATTTTTAAATGGCAAATAGAAACAATGAATGAGCAGCAAAAGTTTGGTGTTTGCCAATCAATTGGGCTTGATGCATTAGGGGCGGTTATTCATTTGATGTAAGTTTTGTTTTGGCTTCGATAGATTCAATATCCCAACAAATCTATTATATAAGTACTTTGATTTTAATTTTTCCTTCTATCGGACAATTATTTTTAAAATGTTTCGTTGTATTATTTTATACTCGTCTGCGCAATCATTTTTTTGACAAAATAATTATCCAATATGAAACCTATTCCCGATATCCTTATTCTACTTGCTGCTGTTGCGTTTTTATATATTTTAATACCGTTCTTAATACCAACCTCTAAAAGGAAAAAGGAAAATCTTTTTAGAAATCTAAGCAGGGAAGGTGCAGCCAATAATCTTACGTTCTGCAGCCAGGAAATACTTCAAAATAAAGTAATTGGCTTTGATGGGATACACAGAAAAGTAATGATACTTGAAAAAAAGGATGATGGATACCATTCTTCTATTATATCTCTTGATGAAGTACATGATTGTCAATTAGTAACCCATTCAGGTTCGATGACTAATGGCAATTTAAAAAAGTGGGGTACCGCAAACCATCCTGCTATTTTAGAACTCCAATTCGACTTCAATAATCATACCCAACCGGCTTCCATTATCTTCAGCAATGGAATCATTAATTCCAAAAAAGAATTTGCTTTTCTAAAAGCCAAAGCGGAGTATTGGTGCATCATGTTTTCAAAAATGTTGAATCCGCAAATGGAAGTGCGGGCTTAATGGTTGTCTGAACTAAGATTTACAAGATTGAAGGATAATAGGATTATAGAAATCCTAAAATCAAATAATCATAAAAATCATAGTTCAGACAAACAAAAAGGTAATATGTAAAATATTTCCTTACCATTTTATATGTTCATCAATAAATTGTATCAGGCCATTCGCTAAAATTATTTGCTCTTTTACTTTAGGATGGCCGTAAGTATTTTTATAAGGAGCGAAATAGGTATATATTTTTTTATCGTGCAATTCGTCAACTGCTTTTTGAACATAACCGGGCCATGGCGAACCTTTTTTAGTAATATCCATATTGCCCAGCATACAGATTATTGGCGCTTTCGGATAAGTGGATCTTATCGTTTGCACAAAATTTTTATAGGCTACTACAATCTGAGATTCATCAGGAGGTTTGCTTCCAAACCTTTTTTTGAATTGTTCATTGTCGGGCATCGTTACTATCCACGAATCATTTTGTAATAAATTGATCACAACAAGATCGGGTGAGTATTTTGAAAAATCCCATTTACTTGTGGAGTCTGTAGGATCAAGCCTGTCGTACATTTCAGGCATAATAAGTGGGAACCAACTTACCATGATGCCAATTCCGCTTTTGGCAGTACAATGATATTGTGCATGAAAATGTCTTGCTGTTATCGCGGCATAAGAATCATAATTATTCTCGTAATATCCGTAAGGATAATCTTTTGTAGAATCATAAATGGCGTAGCCACAGGTAATGGAGTTTCCAAAAAATTCAATTTTTCTTTTCGGAAGTTTATCCGGTTTTAGAAGTTTGGTTTTTGAATTTTCCACAAAACCATAAAACCAGGTTTTCCCTTTGTCCCATTCTGTTCGTTTGAATAATTGCAAAGAATGTTTTCCATAAGGAAGTCCTTCAGCAAGGGGAACAGTTTTCTTTACCGTATCAAACTGAATTTTATAAATACTGTCATTATCAATAATTACATTATAATAATTAGAAGTATCCTGGTCTTTAAGTATTCCTGAAATGCCGGCTCCTTTAAAATTGATAGTGACTGATGTACCCGGCCACATCAACACAGCAGCATCAGGAGTATAAAGAATTCTTCCTTCATAAGAAATGTTTTTATTTTTAAAAGAAATCAATTGCTGTGAAAAACAATTGATATTATAAAAAAGCAAAAGGATTGAGGAGAAGAGAAAATTTCTGAACATAGAAAAATTAAAATTCATTTGCTAAAGTAATTATTTATGGCAATTAACTTTTGGAAAGTTGAAAAATTGTTCCTTGTATAGTTCTTAATTAAACTTTCCAAAAGTTTTTATTTCCGTGATAAATAAACCTTGATTTGCTGCGACTATAAATCCCGGGAAAAAGTTGCTTTACTCTAAAATCGCTATCCTTAACCCGTGTCTCACAGGTATCACATTGAAGAATAATTCGCGAGACGAGAATTTGGGGAGAATTGATTTTCAATCTTTTTATATCCGTTTAACCATCCAGGTTATTTGAATATTTTAATAGTTTCTATCGGCTGCCCACATCAGGAAATCTGCGTACCAATTTCCCCGAGTTGCTCGTCTGTGATCTCTTCCAAACGGCGTTTTCGCGTTTCGACACCAAAGAAAAATATGGCAACAGCGGCGAGGATAAGAGGAACCGCGCCAATTAATGCTGTTGCTGCTATGGACGGAGGCGCTATTGCAATCACTACTAGCGCTATGATGAGCACACCGCCGAATTTGGTAAATCCTGCAATGAGGCCACTTCCACGGGAACGTACCATGGTAGGATAGATCTCGGCTGCGTAAGCAGAAAGGAGAGATATTACTGAACTGATCCCCCAGATAGGAACGATCAATAAGATGTATAGTAACACGTGATGTTGAACGATTGAATCGCCGGCAAAAATAAAACCCAGCATGGATGCAGCTGTAAGAAGGGTCAACAGGATGATCGTTTTTTTACTGCTCCAGAATCCATACATCCAGGCCACTAAAAAATTAAGAGGAAAGCCGATGAGGGCTGCATTTCGCAATAATTCAAAAGAAGCTCCCTGGGAGAAACCAAGATGCTGCAGGTTGGATGGTATCCAAAGTTCAAATCCAAATTCTACAAAACCGGCGCCAAGGGCCAGTATCCCTAATGTAGAGGTAATTCCTAAAAAAGGAGGATGAAATAATTGCTTGAATTGATCTCTTACTTTTATCTCGTTAATAACCGGCATCACTTTTTCTTTTATAACAACCGCACCAAACCGCTTCATCACATCCTGCGCTTCCTTAAGGCGGCCATGGCTTAGCAGGTACCTCGGTGATTCCGGAATCCAACGATTTAAGAGGATAAGTATAAAACCAGTTGGGAAACCAATCAACCAGAGAATGCGCCAGGTATAATGTGGAACAAGCCAGGATGCCAAAGCGCTGGATATAATATACGCGCCGGCTATATCACCACCTATGAGAACCATCATCCATCCCCGGTGTCTTGCCGGAATGCTTTCAGACATGAGTGTAAAAATGATAGGCAACATTCCGCCAACACCCCATCCCATGATTAGACACATCACGCAGTTCATCCAGAATGACGGCATGGAACCACACGCGCTTGTAGCAATAAATGTAATGCCGGCCATGAGTATAGAGGATTTTCGGCCAATCTTATCTCCCAACCATCCCCAAAGAAAAGAACCTAACACAGTACCCGTTATTCCGGACAATGGTAGCAATGCAACCGGAATACTGGCGCCAGGATTCAAAGGAGATTTAAGTCCGTATTCTCTTGCCATTCCAGGTACAACAAACGACAGGATCGTTGGTTTCATTACATCAAGGGTAATGGCAAGGGCCATAACAAATAGCAATCCTACATGAGTAAGATTTAAAGGAGCATCATCCAAAGCCTGAATTTTCAGATGATAACCTTCGTTATCATTATTTATACGTGGTGGAATAAGACTGAAAAGTGTTACAAAAAGGCCTAACACTACTAATATCATCCCTATATTCATCGATGTACTCATGGGCATACCCACCAGGCGGTAACCCATATTACGGGCATTAATATACATGGGAAGTTGAAGACCCACTCCAATTGTTACAGCCAAAAAGCCTATCCAAAAAGCACTTTTGTTTCTAAACAATATATGTCCCCGTTTAGGTATTGCATCAATAGAACTCATATAATCAATTATGGAGTTTTTATAAAGGATTCTGACAACTTATTTTATAAAATAAATTTGAGCATAGGTACGAAAAAAGCTTCAATTATAATGGATTTAGGGTTATACAAGGATAATTAATATTCTTAGCTTAATCAATAAAAAAGTAGTTTTAAATTTGATTAAATTACTATTCACTGTAAATCAATCACAGGATTTAGAGTTCATCGCTAATTCTTCATAATAATTTATGAAACCGATAAAATATATTTTTCTTTTTACAATAGCTATTGTATTTTTTTCGTGTAATAATCATTCAAAAAAAAGTATTTCAATTGCAGGTGCAAAAGATACCACTTCAGATACCACTTCCTGCATGCGTGTACCATCAAGATTTGCAAATACTTCTATTGACTTTTCTATAGAAGTCAGTAAGGATACTTCCACAAAAGGAATGGTATTTATAAAAGGAGGCACTTTTATTATGGGAGGCAATAACTCACAGGCGGCTGCAGACGAATATCCAAAGCATGAAGTAAAAGTAAAAGAGTTTTGGATAGATGCTACTGAGGTAACTAACGCGGAGTTTCAAAAATTTGTAAATGCCACTCATTATATTACAACTGCCGAAAAAAAACCGGATTGGGATCAATTGAAAAAAACCCTTCCGCCGGGAACACCCAGGCCTCCGGACAGCATGATGGTTGCGGCTTCATTGGTATTTCACCAGACTTCAGGGCCTGTAAACCTGAACGATTACAGCCAGTGGTGGCGCTGGGTAAAAGGCGCGGACTGGAAGCACCCTGAAGGTCCGAACAGCAATATCAAAGGAAAAGAAAATTATCCTGTGGTTCAGGTAAGTTGGTATGATGCCATGGCATATTGCAAATGGGCTGGAAAACGTCTGCCAACCGAGGCTGAATGGGAATTTGCAGCAAGAGGAGGATTGGTAAATAAAATTTACCCATGGGGTAATGAACCGATAAACGAAGGAAAACCCAAAGCCAATTCCTAGGGTGGAAAGTTCCCTTATTTTAATGATGATAAAGATGGTTTTGTTGGACTGGCGCCTGTGGGATCTTTTCCGCCAAACGGTTATGGCCTTTTTGATATGGCCGGAAATGTTTGGGAATGGTGCCGCGATTGGTACGATGCCAATTATTATCAAACATTTG
>DATKQQ010000051.1:0-11304 GCA_035532615.1 Hanamia sp. | reverse complement strand
ACAGATATGAGTATGCGAAGTATAAAGAAAAAGTGCAGCTATATTATAACTTATAATAATAAGGTTTTATTTTTTTATAAAAAATTACAACCGATTTATAAAATCTGAATATCAGGTCAGTGAAAAATCATACCTGAACAGGAAAATCAGGCGTTTTCTTGCTGACACTAAGTACTTGAATCTTTAAATCCGATTTTTTTCACTGACATAAACTCCGAAGTTAATTTTTCTCAGCGGTCTTATCTTTTCAATAAATAAGAATTTATGCTGATCCTGTTTTCTCTTTTACTATTGAATTTAAAGATTTTAATCTGCTGAAAATTAAAATGCCACCAATAAAAGCCGCGACTACAAGAATTAAAAAATACATTTTTTTATCTGTAAAATCATCCCAAAAGCTAGTCATCACTCCTGCAAGTTTCCCTCCAATAGCGGTAGATAAAAACCATCCTCCCATAAGAAGTGCCGTAAGCCTTGACGGTGCCAGTTTGGAAACAAGGGATAAACCTATAGGGCTTAATAATAATTCACTTATTGTAAATACAAAGTAGGTGCCCCAAAGCCAGTAAGGAGATGTTTTATCATGGTAAACAGAAGATACTGACATGATAGCAAAAATCATTATCAATGCCGAGCATCCCGAAATAAACAGTGCCATTCCAAATTTTGAAGCTGTTGTAACTTCTCTTTTCCGTTTTCGCAAAAAACTAAATAGAAGAACCAGCAAAGGAGTAAGTAGGATAATAAATAGTGGATTTATAGATTGGAATAATTCGGTATTGGCTAGTTTTTCCTTGCCGCTCGGTGGCCATTGGTTTTTGGGTACGTTATTAAAATATGGGTCCGGACCCATGATTTGTATGATTTTGGTTTTTTTATCTATAATATTTCCGTCTACCAATTTCACGTTGTGATCATCATAGGGGGCAGCAATAGCTGCATGGTCTTTAAGAGATACAAAATGTTCATCAACTTTATTTACCAAACGTGGTGTATCGCTTACAGTTTGTAGAAAACCAAGGGAACCCGCAATTTTTTGAGCCGTTGGAGATACAGTTCTGTCAGTTTGATTCTGTGCCCACAAAGTAAGTGCCGTAGAATTTTGATTATAGATTGTCCAGAAAATAATAGAGATTCCGAAAATAAATAACAAAGCTCCAATTCCTCTTTTTTCCTGGCCCGAAGCTTTTATGTAAAGTGAAATATAGAAAGCGATAATAGGAATACATGCAAAGATAAACGCATCATTGGATTTGCTGCCAAGTAAAGTAGAGCCAAAAACCATTGAAGGAAGAATCCAGCCAATAACAGCCGCAATAATAGCCGGCAAAAATACATATCCAAAAATTTTGCTAAGAGGCATATCTTCTGCTCTTTTCTCTTTTTTTATTTCTCCTATTCTTACATCTTTTAAAGAACTTGCGAGTATGATCATTCCTATTACCAAACCTACGCCGGCAGCGGCAAAAGCGTATCCCCATCCATATTTATTCCGTAAATAGGCTGCTGCAAAATTGCAGAATAAAGCGCCTATATTGATACCCATATAAAAAATGTTGTAAGCATTGTCCTTTAAAGGCTTCAGGTCTTCACGGTTATAAATATTTCCAAGAATAGTAGAAATGTTTGGTTTGAAAAAACCATTTCCCACAATTATTAATAAAAGCGAAACATACAAAGCTGTATTTCCGGGAATAGCAAGTCCAAAATATCCGAGAGCCATTAGTGAACCACCCAAAAAAATAGACCTGATATACCCCAAATACCTATCGGCAATTAAACCCCCAATGAAAGGCGTTAAATAAACAAGAGCGATAAAACTTCCTACCAAATCGGCGCCCATTTTTTCAGTCATTCCTTTGCCGCCCGTCTTGTCATCTATTAAATAAAGCAATAAAATTCCAACCATTAAGTAATAAGCAAATCTTTCCCACATTTCAGTCATGAAAAGCACGTAGAGAGCCTTGGGATGTTTCCCTTTTTTTTGCGCGGCAAGATCAACTGGAATTACCTGGTCTTCCATAATTGTTTTGTTTTGGTTTAAAATAATTTAATATTAAATTGTAAAGTACAGATAATTTTAAAAATAAATTTATTTTTTTGAGTTCTATAAAATATTTTATAGAATCTATCAGGTGAAAACTTCTCTTTTTAATAAATCGTAAAAAATTACAGAAAAACATTTTTATATATTTATTGGATGAAATAAAACCTTAAGTTTTCATAACTTGCCAACTCTTTTTTTATCATTCTAAATAAAATAAATTTTGAAAATCCTTATCCTTGGTTCGGGGGGAAGAGAACATGCCTTAACCTGGAAAATAAGCCAAAGTAAATTATGTTCTCAGCTATTTATAGCCCCCGGCAATGCAGGCACTGCAAAATTTGGAGAAAATATAAATATTGATATTAATGATTTTACAGCTGTAAAAAAAGCATGTCTCTCGAAAAAGATTGATATGGTGGTTGTGGGCCCCGAAGAACCTTTAGTAAAAGGGATTTATGATTTCTTCAAAAGGGATGAGTCTTTAAAACACATCATAATTACAGGGCCATCAGCAAAAGGCGCCCAATTGGAAGGAAGCAAAGCTTTCGCCAAAAGTTTTATGGAAAAATATAAAATCCCAACCGCGAAATACAAAGAATTTGATGCTTCCAATTTTACAGAAGGGATAGATTATATTCAAAGCCATTTGATGCCAACCGTTTTAAAGGCAGATGGATTAGCCGCAGGAAAAGGAGTTATTATTTGTAATAATCGGATTGAAGCCTTAAGCGAATTTGATTTAATGATTCAACAATCAAAATTCGGGGATGCGGGTAAAAAAGTAGTGGTGGAAGAATTTTTGGATGGCATAGAGTTAAGTGTTTTTGTGCTTACAGATGGTAAAAATTATGTGGTGCTGCCGGAAGCCAAAGATTATAAAAAAATAGGTGAAGGCGATAAAGGATTAAATACCGGCGGAATGGGAGCTATAAGTCCTGTGCCTTTTGTAACCGAACATTTTATGCAAAAAGTTACAGAGCAAATTATCGAACCAACCATTAATGGTTTGCAGAAAGAGAAAATTGATTACAAAGGATTTATATTTTTTGGCTTAATAAAAGTGAACGGCGAACCGATGGTTATTGAATATAATTGCCGTTTAGGCGATCCCGAAACGGAAGTGATCCTTCTTCGTTTGAAAAATGATCTGGTAGAGTTGTTTGTTGATATGGATAAACAAAATTTAGACAAACAGGAAATAAATATTGACTTAAATGATGCGGCAACGATCGTAGCGGTAAGTGGCGGTTATCCTGGAGAATATAAAAAAGGATTGCCTATTGATTTTGGTTACCTCGAAAATCCTGAAGCCAGGAAACATATTGACGAAGATGGCGGTGTAGTGGTTTTTCACGCCGGAACAAAACAGGCGAATGATGAAGTGGTTACAAATGGAGGAAGAGTTCTTGCCGTTTCTGCCCTTGCCGACACGTTGGGTGATGCAATAGAACTTTCAAAATCCATTTTAGAGGAAATTTATTATGATGGAATTTATTACCGGAAAGACATCGGGTATGAGTTTGTGGATTAAAAATATCATTCCTTAAATAAACTTATGATCTTTCCCTTGGTTAAGATTAAAGTGATCTAAAAAAAATTGTTTCTAAATCACTTTTTGTGTTTATTAAAAAAATAGAATACAAATATTATGCATAAAACAATTTACAATTTCTAATTGCGTTTCATATAAAAGAACCTTCAAATAGTAGTAGGTTGTAATTCCAAATTATTTCCACAACTTTGCAGGCATTAATAATTTTTCAATACCTCAATTAAAACATGGGCCTTTTTAATTTTTTCACACAAGAAATTGCCATTGATCTTGGTACCGCCAATACTCTCATAATCCATAATGATGTGGTTGTTGTAAATGAACCTTCCATAGTAGCTTTGGACCGGAATAATCCTAAAAATATATTGGCTGTAGGAAAAAAGGCATTGATGATGCATGAAAAAACCCACGAAAGTATCCGCACAGTTCGTCCTTTGAAAGACGGAGTGATCGCGGATTTTAACGCGGCCGAATTGATGATCCGCGAGATGATCAAAAAGATTTATCCCAAAAAACCTTTATTTCCTCCAAGTTGGCGAATGATGATTTGCATACCAAGCAGCATCACAGAAGTAGAAAAGCGAGCTGTAAGAGATAGCGCTGAACAGGCGGGGGCCAAAGAAGTATATCTTTTGCATGAACCCATGGCAGCGGCGCTTGGCATTGGTATTGATGTAGAAGAACCTGTCGGTAATATGATCATTGACATAGGAGGTGGTACTACCGGGATTACCGTAATTGCGCTGGCTGGTATTGTATGTGACCAATCTATAAGAGTAGCCGGTGATGAATTTACTGCTGATATCATGGAAGCGTTACGCCGCTATCACAGCTTATTAATAGGCGAGCGCACCGCCGAGCAAATAAAGATTCAAATTGGCGCTGCTATGAAAGATATTGATAATCCTCCTGACGATATGCCGGTAAATGGACGCGATTTGGTAACAGGCATTCCCAAACAAATAATGGTAAGCTATCAGGAAGTAGCTGAAGCGCTTGATAAATCCATTTTCAAAATAGAAGAAGGAATTTTAAAAGCTTTGGAAACTACACCTCCTGAACTGGCATCTGATATTTATAGACGAGGATTGTATCTTACCGGTGGTGGCGCACTGCTTCGCGGCCTGGATAAAAGACTGGCAGCGAAAATAAAATTACCCGTTCATATTGCAGATGATCCTTTAAAAAGTGTAGTTCGCGGCACAGGACTCGCTTTGAAACATTATGATCGTTTCCCTTTTGTGATGAGATAATTTTTTGCTGATTTATTTTCTGAAATATTAATTATTCTCGCCGGTTTTTCATTTAATGAATACTAAATTTGCACGAATAATTATTTTTCAATCCCATTAAATAAATGGCTGTCTCTATAATGCAGCCCGGATAGAAACCATGCGCAATATTATTCTCTTTATCCGTATTTATTTTACTTTTATTTTCTTCTTATTTCTGATGGGATTATCATTCTATATGATTTTCAGTTATAATCGTTATCATCATGCTGTTTATTCCGCCTTTGCCAGTGAAATTACCGGAAGTATCAGCAATCAATACAATAAAATAGAATATTATTTTCAATTAAAGAAAACTAATGACTCTTTGGTTAAGGCAAATGAATTGTTGTACAATAAACTGAAGCAAGATTATGAAATGCCCGACACCGTTAATAAAATAGCAATTGACACCATACAAATAGATTCTACTCTTCAGAAAAGGAAATATTTATACATGCAGGCAAAAGTGGTTCACAATTCTGTAAATCTTATAAACAATTATATAGAATTGCATCGGGGTTCACGGCAGGGTGTCAATACAGATATGGGAGTTATTGATATCAATAATGCTGTAGCAGGAACCGTGATTGACGTAAGCAAAAATTATTCAGTTGTAATGAGTTTGCTACATGAGCAAAGTAATGTTAGCGCCAGATTAAAAAAGGATGGACAAACAGGAACTGTAATTTATAACAGTAAAACGCCGGGAATTTTATATATGAAGGATATTTCCAAATTTGCAAAAATTTCCAGTGGCGATACGGTAATTACCAGTGGTTTTTCTGATAAATTTCCACGGGGATTGTTGATTGGTTATGTAAAAGATATTATCAACGATAAAAACAGTCCTACTTATACCGTAAGACTGAAACCGGCAGCCAATTTCGAGAACCTGCAATATTGCTATATTATCAATAACCTTCAAACAGAGGAGCCTCAGCAACTTTTAAAGAAAGCACAAAACAAATGAGTAGCCTGATTAAAAATATAATCCGTTTTTGCCTTTTCATTTTGGTACAGGTGTACGTTCTTGATCAAATTCCTCCTTTGCACCAACTGATAACGCCTTATATTTATTTTCTGTTTATTTTATGGCTACCATTTAAGATGGGACGCCGCTCGCAAATGCTTGTAGCATTTATTTTAGGATTTACACTTGATTGCTTTAACAACTCTTATGGGATGCATGCCGCATCCTGTGTACTAATAGCTTATCTGCGCCCATTTCTCATCAATATTCTTATTTCGCAGGAAGGAGCGGATAGTAATTATAAAGAACCTTCTATACAAAGTATGGGTTTTACTCCTTATTTTACTTACGTGGCTATTTTAACTTTTATTCACCACACTTTTCTGTTCTTTTTAGAGGCATTGCAAACAGGGGGTTATTTTTACTTTATGTTAAAATCTTTATCTTCAACAGCAATAAGTTTGTTATTGATTCTGTTAATAGAATTAATATTTGTAAGAAAGCAAAGATTTCGAACAAATACAGTTTAGACGACTTAATTTTGCAATTCAAAATCTTTGATTACCTTCTCAACATCTCAAAATCCTTAATCCTGATTTGTGCTAAATTCCCGAAGAAATATTATCATAGCTATTATCCTGGGTATGGGACTTATTATTATTTACAGACTTTTCAGCCTTCAGATACTTGATAAAAAATATTCAATAATGGCTAATGAACAAGGAATATTCAGAAAAGTCATTTACCCAAACAGAGGAATTTTATTTGACCGCAATGGCAGAGCGATTTTAAGAAATACTGTTACTTATGATATGATGGTAATTCCCTCAAAAATAAGAGGCATGCATCTGGATACAGCCGATCTGTGCCGGATTTTACAAATAGACAGCGCTGAGTTTCATAAAAGAATCATCACTTCTATCATCAGAAACATGAGCTACCGTCCTTCGGTATTTGAAACTTCCTTGTCTGATGAGAAGATTGCCAGGTTAAATGAAAGCATGTACAAATTTGTTCCGGCATTTTATTTACAGGAAAGGCCTGTAAGAGATTATCCGTATGATGCAGCCGGAAATGTTCTCGGATATTTATCAGAAGTGGATTCTAATTTTTTAAAAAGGCACGAAGGACAAGGATATCAAATGGGAGATTATGCCGGGAAAACGGGTCTGGAACGAAGTTATGAAAGGGTTTTAATGGGGCAACGTGGAATTGAATACTGGAAAAGAGACAATAAAAACCGGCTAACCGGAAGATTAGATAATGGGAAATATGATACTGCAGCAGTGCCTGGCCAAAACCTCCACCTGGCGCTTGATATTGATCTTCAAAAAATGGGCGAACATTTAATGGAGAATAAAGTGGGTGCCATTGTAGCAATTGATCCTAAAACAGGCGGAGTCCTGGCAATGGTAAGCAGCCCAACTTATAAACCAAGCCTTCTCACAGGTGCAGCAAGAAAAAAACATTTCGCAAAATTGCTGTTCGATCCACGCCTTCCACTGATTAACCGCGCTGTCAATGCTTATTATTCTCCAGGCTCTACTTTTAAAACATTACAGGCTTTGATTGGATTACAAGAGGGGGTCATCACTCCACAAACAAGATTTTTGTGTACCGGAGCATTTTATGGTTGTGGCAAGCCAATGGGATGTCTTGATCCTGGTGATTTTAATTTAAAAGGAGCCATTACAGTTTCCTGCAATACCTATTTTGCCAACGTGATGCAACGCTGTATCAACAATCCCGTTTTTGGCTCAGTGGATAGCGCTCTAAAAGTCTGGGATCACTATATGTATTCCTTTGGACTTGGGAACAGATTAGGAATAGATATGCCCTCAGAAAAGAGCGGATTGATTCCCACACCAAGAACATATAATAGAATGTATGGCGAAGGCCATTGGAATTTTTGCACTTTCAAGTCTGTAAGTATCGGACAAGGCGAAGTAAATGTGACTCCTTTACAGATTGCAAATGAAATGGCCTATCTCGCTAACAGAGGATGGTATATTACTCCTCACATGGTTGATTCTATTGACGGAGGCGACAAATATCATTTGCTTGATTCATTCAAATTAAGGCATCATCCTTTAAATATTCCCGACACCATTTTTGATGCTGTTGCCAATGGCATGCAGGGAGTAATGGAAAGTGGAACCGGCGCTGCCGCAAAAGTTCCGGGAATTATAGTATGTGGCAAAACGGGAACTGTAGAGAATTACTATAAAGGGATCAAACAAAAAGATCATGCTATTTTTGCCGCTTTTGCACCAAGGGACAATCCACGAATAGCCATAGCCGTTATATGCGAGAATGCAGGATTCGGCGCCAATTCTTCAGCGCCCATTGCAAGCCTGATGATCGAAAAGTATTTAAAAGATTCGATTACCGAACCGGACCGGAAAGCAATGATCGAAAAGGTTTCAAAATTAGACCTGATGCCTCCACGCATAGTTGAAGAAATCAGGAAAAGAGATTCTATTGCTCATGCAAAAGATGATAATATTATTATTGATAAAGAAGACATGAAAAAAATATCGGATACCACCGGCATTGATGACGATGACAATTCTGACGCATTAGATAAATTAAATAAATCAGACCAAGGCAATCCTACTGCAAAAGATACAAACACTACTCCCAAAAAAGAAAACATAAAAAAGCATTCCATAAAAGCTATTTTACCCGATAAACAAAAAAAGATAAAATAAAATTCCTTTTTAAAACCAAAATATTTTTAAATTTTAATGCGTGAAGAGTCAATAATATCAAAAGGAATAGACTGGGTAACTGTATGGATGTACTTCATTTTTGTAACTATTGGCGTGCTTTGTATTTTCTCTGTTGAATATCATAATTCTGAAAATATCTGGCAGAATTTTATTGGACTTAAAAAAAATTATTCCAAACAATTATTATTTGTAGGGATTTCCACTTTTGTCGCTATTATTATTTTACTTACTGATAGTAAATTTTTTACAGCTACCGCTAATCTTGGTTATGCCTTTGGTATTTTATTGATGATGGCCACTTTTGTTTTAGGCAAAGACATTAATGGATCAAAATCATGGATCCCATTAGGCTTCTTTAATCTTCAGCCGGTAGAAACCTGCAAAATATTTACAGCACTAGCACTTGCAAAATATCTATCGCGGCCCGAGACGAATTTTAAAAATCCCCACTCTCAATTAATTGCGGCGGCTATTGCCTTAACACCGGCAGTATTTTCTCTTTTTCAAAATGAAACTGGTTTGGCACTCATATATTTTGCTTTTTTGATCCCTATGTATCGCGAAGGACTTCCGCCGGTTTATCTTATTATAGGTTTCTCATTTGCCATACTTGTGGTAGCTACTATTTTGGTTGAAAAAAACACATTAGCTGTCATTCTTACTATCATAGCTGCTATTTCGCTTTATATTTTCAGAAAACAAATAAAACGGGATAAAGGCATTTTAGTAGCAATTCTGGGTCTATGGATCTTATGTGTCGGTATTCAAAGATTTGCAGTTCCTTATATTTTTAAACATGTGCTTCATCAATACCAGGTAGAGCGCATTATGAACACATTTGGTGTAGATTATGTACCCAATGCGGAAACAGCAAAACTCAGCAAAGAAGATAAAACAGAGCAAGATATAACGAAAAGAGCTACAAAAGCTAAAGAGAATTATAATGTAAAACAATCAAAAATTGCTATTGGCTCCGGCGGCCTTTGGGGAAAAGGTTTTTTAAAGGGTACACAAACACAGGGAGACTTTGTGCCAGAGCAACATACTGATTTTATTTTTACTTCCGTAGGAGAAAACTTCGGTTTCTGGGGGAGCAGCCTGGTTATTATACTTTATTTACTTTTAATGCTCCGGATTATTTTTTTAGCAGAAAGGCAACGAAGTACTTTCAGCAGAGTTTATGCTTATAGCGTGGCGGCGATTATATTTTTTCATGTTTCCATTAATATATGTATGACAGTAGGGCTGGCACCGGTTATCGGTATTACTTTGCCATTGATGAGTTATGGAGGTTCCTCGTTATTAACTTTTACCATACTGATTTTTGTATTGGTAAGGCTGGATGCTGATCGTCACATGGTACTGAGGTAAAAAACCCAAACACCAAAAAGGGTTTTAGCTCTAATTTGTTTAGCCTACTTTTGTTTTGAAACATTTATTTCTCACTTTCTCTTATAAAATAAGAGTTTAAAATTCCCATTTAAGGGTTTAGGTTATGAAAACAATTCCTTTAAGTGAAGGTGCTTTTACAGTTGATCAATCGAAGAAATTCATTCCTTTTAATTTAGAAAAAGATAAGTTGCAGGAAAGAAATAAAGGAAGTATTCTGGTAGAAATTCAACCCTTTATAATCGTTACTTCAAAAGATATTCTTTTGATGGATACCGGGCTTGGTTTTGAAGACGAAAGCGGACAATTACAAATTCATAAAAATTTGGCTTCAAATGGTCTTAACCCATCAGATGTTACTAAGGTACTTCTCTCTCATCTCCACAAAGACCATACGGGAGGAATAGCACAATCGAACAAGAAGATTGTAAGTTTTGAAAATGCTACCTATTATATCAATAAAAATGAATGGAATTTTGCATTAGAAAAAGGTTTCCCTTCTTACCATAAAAACGATTTTTTATTGCTCGAAAAATATAGTAAAGTAATTTTTACTGAAGAAACCGGCATTATAGATGATTATATTCATTATGAAGTTACGGGAGCCCATTGCCCTTTTCATCAGGCTTTTAAAATTATTGATAACGGAGAGATTATTTTTTTTGGTGGAGATGTGGCCCCACAATTACATCAGATGAAAAGTCGATTCAAAGCAAAGTACGATTATGATGGAGCGGCGGCTATGGAATTAAGGCAACAATGGTGGACACAGGGAGAAAAAGAAAAATGGACATTCCTTTTTTATCACGATATTAAGTATCCATTTTATAAATTTTAAGGTACAAGCAAAGAAAAGGCCTGCCCTAAAAAGGGCCGGCCGTTGCTAACCTATGAAAAACACCTAAAGACAAATTTAGGAGAAATTTTACTTTATTCAATTTTTAATTAAAATTATTTTATAATATACGACAATAGTTCGTTTTTCTTAATGGTTTAATGCTCTAATAACTTCTTTCTATAAGCTATAAAATTGTTTAATTTGTAAACTATTCAGAAGAATTTTTAGAGTTGTAAAAAATGAGATTTAGATCTTCTAACGGATTTTCCTTTTTAAACTTCTTTCACTTTCCTCTGTAAGCCCTTGTAGATGGCATTTATGATTAATTCTGCTATATTGAAAAAATATCTACAACATCGTCGGTAGTTTTATTTTTAGCTTATTAATTATTTTAGTTTGTGTTTCATTAAGCCTGTCCGGCAGTTTTTTAATAGTGGCATTTTCAATGGTGTATTGCAAGTAATGAATGGCACTGAGATTGTCATAAATGGCAGCCTGGGTA
>DATKQQ010000050.1:0-2834 GCA_035532615.1 Hanamia sp. | reverse complement strand
ACCTTTCGGAGCGTATAATGAATATTCAAAAAGACTTTATCGAAAAATATAAAGTTATCTATAAATCTGTTTATCGTCCACAACTGATCCTGGTAAAATTTAAACAACTTCACGTTTATGAAGAAAGAATTATAAACCGCCTGAAAATTGTTGGAATGAGTTTTCATCCTCTAAAAATTGTGCTTAAAGACTTTGGAAGTTTTCCTTCACAATTTCTAAGGAACGAAAGTACATTCGTGACATCGAATCATCCTGATGTTTTATAAGAATATTGTAAGCCTCCTCCTATGTTCTCAATAAAATGATTAATGCCAAATTGGTAATTCCAGACATGTATCAAAAACGATACACATTATGTATCAAAACCGAACAGTTTTATTTTATTTTAAAATCTAAAATATTGAATATCAATAAATAAAATTGTGGCTTAATTTTTTGAGCAGATACACGTGGTAGTTTTCATATTGCAGTATCAATGATAAAAAATTATATCAAAATTGCATTCAGAAACCTTTGGAAACATAAAGTTTTCTCCCTTATAAACATCATGGGCCTGGCGGTGGGGATTACTGGTTGTTTTCTCATATACCTGTACGTTCATTTTGAAACCAGCTATGATTCTTTCAATACCAAAGCAGATCGGATTTACAGGGTGGTCACCAATATAAAAACGCCTTCTGATCTGCTTCAATGGAGCTCAACTCCCGCTCCGGTTGCTATCAATATGCAAAGGGATTTTCCAGAAGTGGAATCAGCCGTGCGAATCAGCGCCCAGAGTTTTTTAGTAAAAAAAGGCAATGAGAAATTCCAGGAGAAGAATACCATCATGGCAGATTCTACTTTGTTTAAAATTTTTGATTTTCCATTGATTTATGGTGATAAGAATACAGCTTTGAAAGAGCCCATGAGCGTTGTGCTTTCGCAAACAACTGCTAAAAAATATTTTGGCAATGTGAATCCTGTCGGCCAGAATGTATTGCTCACTGGCGATGCGTTAAATGCAACCATAACCGGTGTCATGAAAGATATACCGGAGAATTCCCAGATCAAGGCAGACATGATCGTATCTATGTCTTCGCAGAAAGATATCTACAAACAATCATTAGACAGCCAGTGGGAAGAGTTTAATTTGACCACATATTTACTTTTAAGGCCTGGCGCTAACCCCAAAAAACTTGCTGCTAAATTTCCTGCCTTTATTGAACTCCATGCCGGCAAAGGATTGAATGCGGCTCAAATGAGTTATACTTTTTTTCTGGAGCCTTTAAGGAGTGTATATCTCTATTCAACAAGAGATGGCAGTAAAACCGGCAATATTAATAATGTATACATCTTTTCCATAATTGCCACTTTCATTTTGCTGATTGCCTGTATCAATTTCATTAACCTCACGACAGCCCGAAGTGCGGAACGGGCCAGGGAAGTGGGTATCCGTAAAGTTTCAGGAGCCGGAAGATTTCAATTAGCAAAGCAATTTATTGGGGAGAGTATGGTCATTAGCTTTATGTCTTTTATAGTCGCGGTTTTATTATGTTCCATATTATTACCATTATTCAATCAACTTGCTGGGAAGCAGGTAAGCACCGCCTTTTTTACACACCCATTTTATACTATTAGTTTATTTCTTATGGCATTGGGCTTAGGAATTATCGCTGGTTTATACCCGGCAATTGTATTGTCATCCTTTCAACCAGTAGAGGTGCTCAAGGGTAATTTTGCAACAGGCTCAAGAGGAATTCTGTTGAGAAAAGGCCTTGTTATTTTTCAATTTACCATCTCTATTATATTGATCATAGGTACTGTAATTGTATATACACAATTGCATTTTATGCGTAAGCAGGATCTTGGTTTTAATAAAGATCATACAATAGTAATAGATACCAATGGTGATAAAAATAAAGACGCTTTCAATCAATCTCTTGCATCAGTTCCCGGAGTTCTTTCAACTTCTTTTTCGTCCGGTGTTCCGGGAGACGGTGTAAATACTGCTTATTCAAAAGTGGAAAATAAAGCGGGAGAAATGCAAACAACTAACCTTGACGTATACTTTGTGGACTTCAATTATATCACCCAATATAAAATGAAGATTGTTGCAGGCCGTGGATTTTCTAAAGATTTTGGCACCGATACCACCCAGGCAATGGTTATAAATGAGACTGCAGCAAAAATGTTAGGTTACAGTTCACCTGAACAGGCCATAGGAAAAAACTTTGATCAGTGGGGCAGAAAAGGGAAAATTATCGGTGTAATAAAAGACTTTCATTACCAGGCTTTACAGGAACCTATAAAGGGTTTGTCCCTAAGAATAGAGCCCGGACCTTACCAGATGCTTTCCATAAAAGTTTCAGCGAATAATTTACCATCAACTATAAAAGCAATACAAGCAAAATGGAACCAGGTCATTCCGAATCGCCCGTTTGATTATACTTTTTTGGATGAAAGTTTTGATAAGCAATACCGCGCCGACGAAAGGTTTGGCAGTTTATTTTTCAACTTTGCCCTGCTTGCCATTTTCATTTCATGCCTTGGCTTGCTTGGCTTGTCATCTTACAGTACCATCCAACGTACAAAAGAAATTGGAGTGCGAAAAGTATTAGGCGCAATCGTTTCAAACATAGTTAATCTGCTATCAATTGATTTTTTAAAACTGGTACTTACAGCATTTATTATTGCCGTGCCAGTTGCCTGGTTTTTTATGAATAAATGGCTGACTGACTTCGCATATCGCACCGCGCTGAGTTGGTGGATGTTTGTGTTTGCAGGTATTGCGGCAGTAATTATTGCATTTGTTACCATCAGTTTCCAGGCGATAAAAGCGGCGGTGGCTAACCCTG
>DATKQQ010000049.1:0-61529 GCA_035532615.1 Hanamia sp. | reverse complement strand
TTTGATCATTTTTTGCAATTGATGTCTGTTTACTTTGTTTGTTATTTATTATTTTATAAATTCCAAAAGCGGCAATTAATAAAATTACAGAGGCAGCAATATTATAAAACCATTTATTTGTTTTTAAGTTTTTGTGCTCCGAAGTAAATTCAATTTTTTTCTTTGTAGACTTTAATGATTCTTCAGTATTTACTTTATCCATCCATGCCAGGTTTGCTTCTATGTTTCTTTCATCTGTCAGTTCTTCAAACAAAAGCATATTGTCATCGCTCGATTCTACCCACGCATCAAGTTCATCATGCTCTGCTTCGGTAAGAGTTTTACGAATAAAGCCTGCTATCAGGTGAGCAATGCGATAAGCATTTTCATTCATATTTTTAAACGACTCTTCTTTCATAGTATTAAGGTAAAACTTCCTTTTGAAAAACGGCTCATTTCCCTGTCTTTAAATGGGAACTGTATTAATACCGAAAAGGACTACATGAAAATAAGAAAATTAAAAAAAATAAAATAATGGAAATAAAAATAGAACTATTGATAGTGGGACTATCTTCTTCCTGAGGATTATAAGCCCTCTCGATTTTTGGGTTTTTATTGTACTGGGAGATAAATTTAATTCCTTTGAAATTTCTTTTACAGTTTTGCCATGGACATATAACAAAGTAAAAATTTTTCTGCATTCTTTGGGTAAACTGTTAATCGTTAAGTATAGTTCCGCATAGAATTCCGCTCTTATGATATTTGATTCATAATTATCTTCGAAATTGACCATAGTAAGATATTCTATTTCTTTTTGAACTTTTGCTGAACGATTTTTTTGTTGCAGGAAACTAAAACAATCATTTCTCACTATTTGATAAAGATAGGAACGGATATTTTTAGCGTCATTGAATTGAGAATGCCTCTTCCAGATTTTAATAAATGCAGACGAAGCAATGTCTTCTGCTTCGCATTTGTTATCTAATATATGATTTGCAAAAAAACAAAGTGAAGGAAAAAATTTATGAAAAATAAAGTCAAACCCCATTTCTTGGCCTTGCTGAAAGGCAAAAATCATTTCAACTTCATTATTTATTTTTCGAGTTATCACTTTTGTTTCGTTTAAATACTTGCTTATAGGTGATTGATAAACACACAACATAAGTTCAATTTTACCGATCATAAATTCTATGTGAAAAGTAAGATTGATCAATATGTAATTAGTCGGGTCAAGGACAAAAGAGTTGAAAGCAATCTTTCTCAAGCTGACTTAGCCTATGAACTTGGAATGTCAGTTGGGTTTATTGGTAAAGTTGAAAGCACAAAATATTCTTCACATTATAATCTAAAGCATTTAAATGATCTTGCTAAAATCCTTAAATGCAGTCCACAAGATTTTCTTCCAAAAAAACCTCTTTAGTACATACTAATTCATTTGTAATTACAAAACTATTTAAAATTTTTGAATTAATCACCTATGGGTGATTGTATACGTATTTTTGTAAACAGACTTTTGCAATTACCAATGGGTGATTGATGCGAAGTCTAATTCAACAATATATTATAGATCGTGTCCGTGAAAAACGGCAGGAGATAGGCATGTCGCAAGAAAAACTGTCAATTGCTTTAGGCTTTGAATCGCAAGGATATATCAGTAAGATAGAAAGCAATAGCGAAAACTACGATGATCATTATAATATAGACCACCTTAACGAAATCGCAAAAATATTTAATTGTTCTTCGCGAGAATTTTGGCCGGAGAAACCGCTGTAAAATTATTTTACACTCCCGTAACTACAAAAAGCTAATATTTGTTTGTCTACTGGATATATTGCTGATAGCGATTCTTAGCACATTGTTATTCAGTTAGCCACGATATTGCCAAATCTTTTGTAAGGTTCAATTTCTATTCAAAACGATTTTCAGCTTTACCATTCTATTTCGTCATATTCTATTTCGTCATCACTTAACTCCAACTCAGAGGGCTCACATTTAAGTCGTTTACCTTCATTCGTCAAATGACTCATGTATGATTTGTATTCTTCACTAAAGTAAACAGCTCTGTCTAATAACGATGGCAACTTTTTAAAATTACTTTTTCCGCCGCCAAGAGAAAAATATTCGCCGTTTATACTTCTCATAAATTGGTATAAACATTCATTTGCGGCGAAAATACCTCCGTTAATAAATGGGATTAATTTTTTTGATGTTACTGGGTCAAACGACAGCATAGAATTTTCAAGCCAAAATTCCATTTGCAAAAAAAGTGACAAGTCATATTTATTTGATTCAGTATAACTCATATTTAACCTCAATGCACTTAATGAAAATAAAAAATGAACCCATGAAATTTTTACACCGAAATAATTGCATTGCTCAAAAGAAAAATGACTTTTGGTTTTAGTTAGTCTGCTACCCTGAAAGGCGTGTCTCAGTTCATAAGAAAACCCACTTATTAAAGTGTCTCTATTTTCAAAACCATTAATGTTATGAATTTGTTCATCATTCCAAAATTTCCCGATAACATTATACAATTCATTTAAGTCGTCATAAGTCCCCCATAATTATACGCCAAGCCCTCTCTTTGTCGGTATTATATAAATCATAAGTCTTAAATATTGTTTTTGAATGAAGTTGTCTAAATTGCCTGAAACACAATATTACATGAACCTCAATTAATTTTCCAATAATTCTTCACACTCATTAGTGTATGGTACATCCATATCCATATTAATTGGATGTTCTTATTTCCCTTCATTAATTTTTATGAAAAAATCCTGATTGCAAATCTTTTTATCCGCCTTGCAAATCTTTTTTACCATATCAGGTATTTTTTTTGCGCTATTATTTTGGTTTTAAAGGATTGTATCTATCAATTGATGAAAGAGTTTTTAGCAGGTAAAAAGGTTCGAACTTTAATATCTTTTGCTACGAATTAAATTTGACTGTATGATTAAAGCTACAAATCAGGATAAAGAAAGAGTAATAGACATTCTTGCACAGTCGTTTGATGATAACCAGAGTGTGAATTACATTATTAAACAGGACAAAAAAAGAAACCAGCGGATAAGAAAGCTAATGGCCTACTCTTTTGATATTTGCTACTTATATGGAGAGGTTTTTTTAACCGATGATAGAAGTGGATGCGCGTTGATTTTATTTCCTGATCAGAAAAAGAATAACCTTAAATCAATTTTGCTGGATATAAAATTGATTGGGTCATGTATTGGAACCTCCAATATTAAAAAAGCAATGAAGCGCGAATCGAAAATAAAAAAACTTCAACCAAAGAAATTGATGTATTATTTATGGTTTATTGGTGTAGAGCCAGATCAACAAAATAGTGGGATCGGAAGTGCTTTAATGAAGGAAATAATTGAGGAAGCCCATTCCAGGCAATGGCCCATTTATCTCGAAACCTCAACTTTAAAAAACATTCCTTGGTACGAAAAATTTGGGTTTAAAATTTATAATGAGCTCAATCTTGGTTATCCGTTATTTTTTATGATGAAAGAATAAAACAATCAGGTATAGATATGCTATTGCCGGGAACTCAAATGCATATTATCACATTTATTTTTGTGAGCATAGAATTAGTAATTTTTTTCTACCTGCTTATCTATAAGTTAGCAAGGCCCGATGATAAGACAACAATTCTAAACATAGTTTTAATTTTCTTATTAATAACCTATAACGTTACGGGAGGCTTACTCCCTGATCCCAATTTACCAGGTTCCGTTTTTATCCAAGAGGTTATTGCTTATGGAACAGGATTTATAACACCTTGTTTCTTTCCTTATTATGTTTACAAAGCCTTCGGTTTAGAGAAGATGAAATTTCATGCCTTCAGAGGAGTTTATTTATGTTTACTATTACCGTATTTTCTTTTTGTAATAGTATATGCTGCAACAAATAACCTGGAGATTGCAAAAAATTTACTTGTTCTTCCGGTACTTTATGCGTTATGGATTATTTATTCTATTTTAAAAGCTATTAAATATAAATACAGAAATAATTTCAGCAGCAAAGAATCTAAAGAAGAAGTGGCCGTTCTTTTTTTTAGTATCACACCATGGATTGGCTTACCCATTGTCAGTTATTTTAACCTGAACCAGTCTATAGAAGCTTCTATAACTAACCCGGGATTTTTGCTTTTATTAGCGCTTCAGGTTAACAGGCATATAAAGCAATTGAGAACAGAGCATCAAAAATTAATTGATTCTGAACTACAATTATTAAACTGGAATACGAACTTGCAAAAAGAGGTAGATAAAAGAACAAAAGAGTTGGAAATTATAAGCGAGCAAAAAACAAACACCTTTGTAAATCTGGCACATGAAACAAAAACCCCTCTTACTCTTATTAATAATTATTTAGAAGAATACATCAGTAATAATAATCCATCCGAAGAATTGGATATAGTAAAAAGAAATCTTGATAAAATATCTTCCGATATCGTTAACCTGTTCGATTTAGAAAAATTCAATAAAGGGTTTGCTTTTTATAATCATAATTTGGTTTGCAACTTTAGCGAGATATTAAAAGACAGTGTCATATTATTTAAACAATATGCCAATGGAAGCAGCATTGAAATTAAGTCAACAATTGCAGATAATATTTTTATTCAGGCAGACCCATTATCCATTAACCGGATTATAAATAACCTTATAGAGAATAGTATCAAATTTTCAAATAGTCATAGTATTATAGAGGTAACACTTCAAAACGATGGTGATACTTTCCAATTTTCAGTAAAGGATTATGGCAATGGCATTCCTATCGATGTTCAGGCAAAAATATTTGAGCCTTATTACCAGATAACCAACCCGAAAACTAACACTCAAGGGATGGGACTTGGGCTTTCTATTGTTAAAAAAGTAATTGATGATTTAAACGGAAACATCAAAGTAATTAGCAATCCTAAAATTTCTCCCGGAACAGAAATGTTGATTTCGTTAAATCAATACACCCGGGTTACCAATGAAACTTTTATTTCAAAGGTTGTTTCCAAAACAGTTGCAATCCCGAAAGAGGAATTAAAAATTGAGGAAGCATTCTTTGATGAAGAAAAGCAAACTATTCTTATTGTGGAGGATAATATAACAATGCTTAATTATCTTTTTAAAAAGCTAAGTGAAAAATATAATACCTATGCTGCCCTTAACGGAAACGACGCACTTAAAAAATTGAAGGAGCTAAAAACATTGCCGGATTTAATTATTACAGATATAATGATGGATAAGCTCGATGGTTATGATTTCGCAAAAATCATTTCAAAAAGCTCCTCCTTTTCACACATCCCATTTATTTTTCTTTCGTCAAAGGCTGCCTTCAAAGATAAATTACAGGGTTTAAAATTAGGTGCAATTGATTATGTCCCTAAACCCTTTTCAATTTTTGAATTACTTCAAAAAATTGACTCAATATTATTGTATGCAGGAAAACAAAAAAGATCAATATTGGGCAAGGCATTCAGTATCGTAAATTCAAATAATAATCATTATAAAAAAGATACTTCCTCCGGGGCATTTGAGCAAAACTGCGAATTGTACCATCTTACATTTAGAGAAAAGGATATTGCTAAATTAATATGCCAGGGACAAAAATATAAAGACATTAGCGAATCCCTTTTTATTGCAGAAAGAACAGTAACCAAACACGCCCAAAATATCTTTGAGAAGACACAGGTATCAAATAAAATTGAGCTTATAAATAAGCTTGCGTAATAATAACTCCATATTGTTTCAATTCCGCAATCACCAATTTTAAAATCCAGCATTTCCACACCTTTGAGCATAAATACTCATTTTTACGTATAAAAATAGTATCCTTTACTTATTCCTTTTCTGGATACAGGCTTAAACTTTGTTTTATATAAAACAAAATGGAAGCATATGAAAGCGAATAGCATCACTACAAAACAACTGCCTCTGCTTTTTAGCCAGTGGAGGGTAAATAGAGGTGAAGGTTTAAAAACCAGCTCGCCTTCTATGATTCTGGATAAATGGAATACAATGATTAATGGTAAGCTGAACCCCTTAAACACCATTGATGATTTATCTGACGCAGAAGCTGTACAATTGGTGATAAATGAATCTGAAGAAGATCAGCAAACAATCAGGTCAATGCTGATAGAAGATTTGATTGAGAAACACAACGTCATGGATAAGCAACAATACGTAAAAGTAAACCAAACGTTACTTATCCGAATCTTAGATAAACTTTTTCTATACAGTCAAACCAGGCCATTAAATGAAAATATATTACTGCTGTATAATACCATCAGTCAGCATATGCAAAGCACCCTTGATTTTGTAGAAGATTTTTTCAATAACTACTTTGACCATAATGAAAAAGTGCCTGAACTTTATATCAGCATCGCCAAAGAAAATATTAAGAAACAAGTAAAGCAATTGAAACATACTGTTTCAAAGCAGGAAAGTACTGATCCCTTTTTAACCAATATTGTATTGGACAGCATTCAACACCTTTTGGGAGCCGAATCAATAGTAATTACCTATCGCCGATTATCATACCATAAAATGTTATTAAACGAATTACTTTCTCAAAAGGTAGTGCAATCAACTCAAAGCATTAAGGAAGCCTTGTATTACATCAATTATAATCAGGATAATTTTGTTAGTTATGAATATGAATGTCTGAAGGAATTAACTAATGAACTATCGACCCATCAGGAAAAGATAGTGGCTTTGCGATTTGAGCAAAAAAAAATAAATCAACTTCCTTTAAAATCAAACTGCTGTTACAATCCTAACATGCCTTCGTTAAAGGATCAAATAAATGGCTGGATAGATGAGGAGGTAAAATTTTTTGAGAATATTCAGTTACCTGAAAAAGTTGCGAACAAACTGAATGAAAATGAAGATAAAATCCATACGTCTTTATCCGTTGCCAAACTGGCCGTGCTATTACGACTATTGGTTATTGATAAAATAATTATTAACCGGACCGTTGCACCCATGCTTAGGGTTGCAGCTAAAATATTTACCACCCTGCAGGCTGATACTATTTCATTTGGCAGCCTTGAAACAAAATATCATGCGCCGGATAAGGCCACTATTAATGCGGTGAAGGACATGTTGTTTAAATGGATTAATATTTTAAACAGGTTATGAATTACCGTTCTTCAATTGATAAAGCAATTCATTCTTTTGCAGAAACTCTCTTAACTCCTGGTAAATATGATAAGCAAAATCATGATGCATCAAGAACACATGAGCAGGTGACTAATAATATCTTGTAAATTCCAAGAATAGTATTGAAGTGCCATTTTTTTTAAACCCTTCTGAAAGGTAAAGTTCATTTATCAGAATTGCTTCAAACCGAATTCGATTAATTTTTCATTACTACTCCTTTCATTTTCAACTTACTTGGCGGGGTTGTCCTACCGCGTTTACCCTTTCATCGTTGGCATTTGGAAGTGTTTTTGCAACTTATTTAACCAAAGATTCTTAATAAAGAAACTGATTTGTGAACAAGAAAAAATAAGAGCTATGTTTAATTCAATTACCTGGGGTCAATATTTTTATGCCATCATTTTCTTACTCATAATTTATTATGCTGTAATAGGTTTCAAGTTTTATAAATGGGAAATCCTGGCCGCAATTGGTATCAGTAAAGTAGATAATGCTACTCTCAATACCGTATCATTATCCGGTTTAAAAAAATATGTTTCACCAGAAAACGATGAGGACTACCAGCCTAAGCCATCAATGGAAATTGATATCTCGTCCTTGGTTCAATCATTCAATGATGAAGTAGCTGCTTTTCTACAGCAAGCAGATGAAGTTGAAATAACAAAGGAACAAATTACTAATTCCCTGCAATCAATTTGTTCAAAATATCCTGCCATAAAGAATGCTGATTGCAAGAATGAGTTGGCACTATTGGTCGCAAACGAAATCAATTTAAAATATCCAAACTTATTTCATCAAAATGAATTAGCAAGGTTATGGGATTGATTTAAAAAATTAATGCTTCATTGTTCTATGTGCAGGAGAAACAAGTGCGATTGAATGGAACAATGGAGCATTCTTTTAATTATTTTATCATTTAAAAATAAATTTCGTTATGAAAAATGTGAGAGAAAGAAACCCAAACACAAAGCAATTGATGGCTTTAGCTGCAACAATTTTTTTACTGCTAATTACGAATTATGCATTTGCGCAAGACGGGAATGCGGGTATTAATGCGGCTAATACTCAAGTGCGAAGTTACTTTGCCACCGGCACCAATTTAATGTATGCTGTAGGTGCAATTGTCGGCTTGATTGGAGCAGTAAAAGTATATCAAAAATGGAATAGCGGCGATCAGGATACCGGAAAGGTGGCTGCTGCCTGGTTTGGCAGTTGTGTATTCCTTGTAATTGTAGCGACAGTTATCAAGTCATTCTTCGGAGTATAAAGCACCTCCCAAAACCTCTCCGAAGATGGAACTTAAAAAAAGTAATCATGAAAAAAAATCTTGCAAATAAACTTCTTGAATATATCAGGGAAAATAACCCTGATTTATTATTTCAATTAGAAGAAGACAGAAAGGTTACTGAATACATAATGGATAAAATAAGTACAGTAAGTGCATTAATCAGACAAATAGATAATGGTGAGCCTGCATACATTATTGAGGATGCCTGTATGGACATATTGACACAAGATCTTCGTCCTTCAAAGTTTAATTACATCAGTAATGTTTTGGAAGAAGATTTTGCAGATACACATCATCAACTACAAGAATCCGGAACATTAAAGTTTGAAGTAATAAACATTATTGGCCTATGCCAATCAGTATTTGAAGATTTGAATTTTTCAGAAGAAAATGAGGCCAACCAATTCCTTCGGTATGCAATAATTGGTACTATAAAAGAATATTTTCAAGCCGTTGCAGGTGAGAATGAAAATGGGATAGATGGGGTACAACAGTCAACAAAAACTGAGGGATAACATTGCCGCCATTCAGATTGCTTTAGAATGGAAGCAAGGCCAATCGCTTTTACCTGAACAGGTAGAAGCATTGAAGCGTTATGCAGGTTTTGGCGGATTAAAAGCGACACTCTACCCAAATGCACCAAAGGAAGAATGGATAAAATTAAAAGCATCAAAAGAAGATTTAAGACTATACCCAGGTATTATTGAACTGCACCAATTATTACAGCAACACCTCAATGAAGTAGCATATAAGCAGGCCATTGATTCTATAAAGAACAGTATCCTCACCGCTTTTTATACTCCTGAAATTATTCCCCAAACAGTTTTTAATGTTTTAAAAGAACAAGGCATTGAGCCTAAGCAGATGTATGAGCCCAGCAGCGGTGCCGGTGTATTTGTAACAGAAGCTGCTATTGCTTTTCCTGCTTTAGAAAACATTACTGCCGTTGAAAAAGATATGCTTACTGGGCGAATACTGACCGTTCTTTGCAGTTCAATACCATTGCCGGTTTCTATACACATAAAAGGCTTTGAGGATACGCCCGATGCAGAAAATGGAACACATGATTTGGTCATCAGCAATATTCCTTTCGGCAACTTTCGGGTATTTGATGATTCTATTAATAACGAATCACTAAACGGTAAAATTCATAATTACTTTTTTGCAAAGGGATTAGATAAAATAAAAGACGGCGGTTTGTTGGCATTTATAACAACAGATGCTTTTTTAAACAGCCCATCAAACAAAGAGGCGAGGAAGTATGTTTTTAATCATGCCAATTTTATTAGCCTAAATGTGTTACCAGATAATTTAATGAAGGACACCGGCAATACAGAAGCGCCCAGTCATTTATTGATTGTGCAAAAGAATATCAGCAAACAATCTCGTTCAGATAATGAAGAATTATTAGTCAATACAATTGAGGCGGAGAATGAGTTTGGCAACTATCCCATCAATCAATTCATCCAACAGCATCCCGAAATTATTCTTGGTGATGAAATAAAAGCTGGCAAGAATCAATATGGCAAAGCCCATCAAACGGTATGGCAGAATGGTGATATAAACGACATTAAAGAGAAGTTAGCTGCAACCATAACCGATGGCATTAACCAACACTTCAACAAGGAAGCATTTACATTAAAATTTACTAAGGAAAGTATTTCATCCGGTAAGCAATTAACTTATCTGCCCATGCCGGAAAACAATCCCGATAACAGTGCTGTTCAATTGGGCTTATTTGATATTTCTCCGGTGGCAAACATTAATCGTGCATCAGCTTATATCAACAAATTGGATGTTACAGTTGTTGACAGAAAAACAGCCCGAATAGCCAACATTATCAAAACTTCAGATAAGCCTGAGCATGAGACATTTGTTTTAGTTACTGCCAAATCACTTGCCTTTAAACAATATGTTTACAAACTCTACTCCAATGTAGATGAAATACAATTTACTGCAAACTGGATGAATGCCTCTGCCATTCATAATGAGCTTAATGGCTTACCCAATAAACTACAACAATACAATCATCAATTTCATAATGAAGGTGAATCAACCTTTCATATTCCGTTTAATAAAAATGATGGAGAGTTAGAAGTGCTGACAAATCTCAACCCATATCATAAAGAGAGCACTCTATTGGTTCACAATGAACAGGTTGGTTTTGTCTCTTATATCGCTGGTGAAAATGATAAACCTGTTTTCTTACCAAGCCTTTATGAGAAAAAAGATGTTGGCTTTTATCAGCAATACACAGCAGTAAGAGACGCATATTTAATGCTTGCTGATAAAGAAGCGAAAGAAAATATTGAATATCCGGATGTAAGAAAACAACTCAATGAATCGTATGATGCATTAGTAAAGGGTTATGGCATCTTAAACACAAGCACTAACCGGCAGCGAATATTAAAAGATGAAGCATTTGGTTTCCTCATATTAGCATCGTTGGAAAGAAAGGATGGCGAGCATTATCTCAAAGCTGATATACTTACCCAATCACTTGTTCAAAAGCAGGAATCATTTCACACAGATAATCCTGTGGAGGCTTTAGCAAGAAGCCTGAATGATAAAGGCTTTGTAGATATGGAGTTTATTGCCGCTGCTACCGGACTTACAGAACCAGATGCAATACAGGCATTAGGCAATCATATTTATTTAAACCCTGCAAATGAAAGATGGGAAACTGCTGACCAATTGTTAAGTGGTAATGTGATTATCAAATTGAGTACAGCAAAAAATGAAGTAGAACAACATCCGGAGAATGCTCAATTTCAAAGAAGCCTTGAAGCATTGGAAAAAATACAGCCTGAAAAAATTCCTTATGAGCTATTGGATTTTAATATGGGTGAAAGATGGATACCGAAGGATTACTACAATCGTTTTGCAACTTCCCTATTTGAATTGAATACAGAAGTAAATTATTTTCCTTCATTGGATACTTTCAAAGTAAAAATTCAAAGTAGTAATGCCAAGACCAACCAGGAATACGCAATTACCACAAAGAGTGGTAGTACAACTTACGGTCATACACTTTTGGAAAATGCGTTGGAAAATACGACACCATTCTATACTTATGAAATTGATTTAGGGGAAAAGAAAATCAGGGTTCCTGATAACGATGCTATTCAATTGGCACATCAAAAAATTGAATCTATCCGCAATCATTTTACTGTTTGGCTAAAAGAATTACCAGCAGAGGATAAAAAGCATTTGGAAGAACTCTACAATGATACTTTTAACTGTTATGTTTTAAGGGAGTATGATGGAAGCCATTTGCAGTTTCCGGGGTTAGATTTAAAAAGGTTAGGCATTGAAGATTTATACAGTTCACAGAAGAATTCAGTATGGCGTATCATACAAAACAGAGGGGCACTGATTGACCATGAGGTCGGCTTAGGAAAGACTTTGACAATGGTAGTTGCGGCCCATGAAATGAAACGTTTGGGGACAGTCAATAAACCAATGATCCTGGCATTGAAAGCCAATGTAAATCAAATTGCAGAAACCTATCGAAAGGCTTATCCGAATGCCAAAATACTTGCTCCGGGAGAAAATGATTTTACGCCAGCCAAACGATTAAGATTATTCCATGAAATCAAAAATAATAATTGGGAATGTATCATTCTGACACACGACCAGTTTGGTAAAATTCCTCAATCACCGGAAATTCAAAGAGAGATTTTCCAGGCCGAATTGGACAACGTTGAAAAAGATCTTTATACGCTGAAGGATGTGGGTGGTGAAATGTCGAGGCGCATGTTAAAAGGGTTGGAGATAAGGAAAAATAATTTAGGCATAAAACTGCAGGGCATATTAAAAGACATTGATGAAAAGAAAGATGCAGGCATCAACTTTAAAGATTTAGGCATTGACCATTTATTTATTGATGAATCACATAAATTTAAAAACCTTACTTTCACTACAAGGCATGACAGGGTTGCCGGTTTGGGGAATATGGCGGGGAGCCAAAAAGCATTGAACATGCTTTTTGCAGTAAGAACTTTACAGGAAAAATTCGATAGCGATTTGTGTGTTACTTTTTTATCAGGCACACCCATTTCAAATAGCCTCACTGAAATGTATTTGCTGTTTAAATATCTGCGGCCAAATGAAATGAGAAGGCAACAGATTGAAAACTTCGATGCCTGGGCGGCAGTGTTTGCAAGAAAAACAGTTGACTTTGAATTTTCTGTTACCAATGAAATTATTGCTAAAGAACGGTTCCGTCATTTTATTAAAGTACCTGAACTGGCATTATTCTACAATGAAATCACCGATTATAAAACTGCCCGGCATATTAATTTAGATAAACCTGAATTGCAAGAGCAATTGGTAAATATTCCACCCACGCCAGACCAACAGGAGTTTACTAAGAAGCTAATGGCATTTGCTAAAACCGGCGATGCTGAATTAATTGGCAGGCTTCCGTTAACTAAAGAAGAAGATAAAGGCAGGATGCTGATTGCCACCAACTATGCCAAAAAGATGGCGGCAGATATGAGGCTCATTAACCCATTCATCTATGAAGACCATCCTAATCATAAAGTGAATGTTTGTGCAAGAAAAGTTTCGGAGTTATACCATTTAAGTAATGAGCAAAAAGGTACGCAGATTATCTTCAGTGATATTGGTACACCTAAACCGGGTGTGTTTAATATTTATGATGCGTTGAAAAATAAGTTGATAACTGATTTTTCAATACCTGCTAATCATATCACTTTCATACATGACTGGACGGACAGGCAAAAACCAGAACTGTTTCGCAAAATGAATAGTGGCGAAATAAGGATATTGTTAGGCAGTACTGAAAAAGCCGGAACCGGCCTTAACGTTCAAAAGAAAGTGGTTGCAATGCACCATTTGGACATTCCATGGAAACCTTCGGAACTGGAGCAACGAAATGGCCGCGGAGCAAGACAGGGTAATGTTTTAGCGAAAGAAGCTTACGAAAACAAAGTGGTCAATTACATTTATGCTGTAGAACAATCATTGGATAATTATAAATTTAACCTACTAAAAAATAAGCAAACATTTATCAACCAGATGAAAAATTGTGAATTGAATGTAAGAACAATTGATGAGGGCTCTATTGATGAAAAGAGCGGAATGAATTTTTCAGAATACATCGCTATTCTTTCCGGTGATACAACTTTATTGGAGAAATCAAAAATGGAAAAGAAGATTGCTGTATTGGAAAGCCTGAAAGTTGCGCATCATAAGGAAGTGATTCGTTCCAAATTTCACTTAGAAAGTATGCAAGTGGATAAAGAAAGTACACTACATACAATTAATAAACTAGCCCTTGATGCAACCGCTTACAGAAGCCAATTACAATTTGATAAAGAAGGTGTAAAAGCCAATCCCGTTTTATTAAATGATGTAAGTTCAGCAGATCCTGAAATAATCGGGAAGTATTTAATTCAACTTTCTGCAACATGGGAGCCGGGGGCTGAAGAAAGTGATACGTTGAAAATTGGTAGCCTGTATGGCTTTGAATTATTTATTAGAAGGCAACGGGAAACCTACGATGATAAAGGAATGTTTGAGTACCACTATAAAAATATTCTCTTTGCAGAGAGCAAAGAAAGTGGCATAAAATATTTATGGAACCAGGGGCATATTAATATAGATAACCCAAAGATTGCTGCCAGGTATTTCATTAATGCTATTGACAGAGTAGAGGCTTTAAAAGTAAAGTATGAAAAGAATCTACAGGAATTAGAGCAAAACATTCCGATGCTTCAGCAATTGATTGTAAAACCATTTGAAAAGGAAAATGAACTGGCGCAATTGAAAAAAGATGTTTCAAAACTGGAAAGGGAAATTTCTATAAAGATTCAGGAGAATCAGATGAAGCAACATGGTGTGGCGGATGAAACTATAGTTGAAACAAAGGAAGCTCCTGTTGTTAAAATGGAAAAATCATTGTTGCCTAAAAAAGAGTTAACAAAAAAAGCAAAAGGATTAAGAGTTTAATTTAATGACGAAATCGTTTTTTAGTCTCCAGCACGTGTTGCCGCTTAAATTCTAGATCTAATTGATTTCAGGTAACCGAACCCCATGTTTATAAAATTTTACAAATTGTCGGATAGGTTCCTTTTTTAGATTGTCATTCAAGTTAAGGGTTGCGTTTTGATCAGGATATATTATTAGACAATCTATCACTGCTTTTGATTGTTCTTCGTCCGAATTGTAGCCTAAATGCTCAGCTACTTTTTTGATTCTGGAATACCCGCTAAGTTGGCGAATATCATCTATGTCATAATGTTGTTGATATTTACGTTTGTACTTTGCATCAATAATAATTTTTTCCTGTTCTGTGTTAAGTAAAAAATCCAATTCGTTGTATTGCTTTGTAAAATGATACTCTACATTATTACCGTAACGTTCTTTCAATAATCCCAAAACATACAATTCAAACAGCTTAGACATATCCACCCAGAAAGGGGGGATTTGAATGGTTTCTTTTTTCTCTGTGTTTTTAATATTGTACCCAAAACGTTTTAAAATCAGTTTTGCAATTCTGATGCCTTCTGAATATTCTTTGTAAAAGGCATTGGGTTTACTTGTTTTAATTTCATTAAGCTCTATTTTTTCGCTTACCATCTCAAACGCTGGCAAACAAAATGTCATAACAGGTGAAACAAATTTTAAATAATCTGGGAATAGTGAAAGGTAATGTTGGCAAAATACCAATGCTTTTTTTAGAAGCCTATTTTCCATGCTGTTTAAGCCAAATTCATCATAAGAGCAAACCACATTCAAATGTTTATTCTTAAAAATGTTTTGCTTAATTGTCTGTGCAACTAAAACCTTTCCCTTGATTTTTCCGTGAAGATTATTTTCAACTTTATAATAGGATTGCTTTAATCCCTTTCTAACAATGCTTTTTAGAATTTGTAGATACTGGACTATAAGCAAAGGCGTTAAAATATCATTTTTTTGCTCAATTTCAATGTATGGCTCCTCTAATTTTATTTCATAAAGTTCTCGGGTATGATTAATTATTTCTGGATGCCGCAAACATGAAAACAACATGTTCAGGTAATCAATTTTTATGCTTGAGTTGTTGAGTTTAGACGAAATAAAAACAGCAACTTTATCTTTCAATAACCAATCCGTTCCAATGTAATAGCTTGAAGAAAGAGTTCTTGTTGTATCATCTTTGCCTATTGAAACGCAAACACAATCTTCCCTTCCCTTAAAGAGAATTGGGTTTATGAAATCATGTTCACATGCAGATATATCAACATTATAAGAATGTTCTGAAAATTCCCTGTTTAATAGAAGTTTAGACATTTAAGTTGTCAATTTCATTTTTAGCAGTCTCTAATAAAACTCCGTCCTTTAAATACTCTTTAAGGATTGGTTTTATTTCGTACAGTAGCTTCATTTGCAGTTTAGTGTCATCTTCTGCAAGGAAATAACTATGTCCAATTAATATGTCATTTATCTTAAAATCAGGCGAAGTGTGTGTAGTAAAAATTGCCTTTACCGATTGAAAGAGTGTTTTCGCTGTGTCAGAAATAATAACAGATTCATCAGGCAAAACATCTACAAATGCAAATCGTCTGCGGATAGCATAGTCAATATGACCCACAGAACGGTCTGCTGTGTTCATAGTTCCAATAATGTATAAATTTTTAGGAAGAATTATTTCATGTTCATTTTCGTATTTATACATGCTTGTAACTTCTTCGCCACGATATTCCAAAGCATAAATCAGTTCGCCTAATACTGCAGGTAGATTTGCTCTGTTGATTTCGTCAATAATCAGAACATAGTTTGCGTTAGGATTATCCTTTGCTTTTTGTGCAAACTCTGCTAATATTTTATTTTCAGTTTTATATTCAATTCCTTTATCTCCTGTAGATGCCACGATACCTCTCACAAAATCTTCATAAGAATAAGCTGGATGAAACTGTATAAGCTGGTATTCACCTTTTGAAATTACTGTTTGGTTTGTGTCAATATCCTCTCCAGTTTTTAAATTAAAATTATCAAAAAGGAAACGCATGAACTCAAAAGCATCAACATCCTTTTTGAATTCTTGATTTTTTAAATTGAATAACTCGTTCAATTTTTTATTCTTCTCAAACTTGGTTAAGCTAGTAGAATTAACACCAAACAATTTTAGTGCATTATCCAATGCTTCCCTGCCGTTTATAGGAAAAAATTCGTCAGGGAAATAGGAATTCAAAATTTTAAGCAAAAAACTATCACCATAATACTCCATTGCACTATCTGGATTTTTTGCTTTAACAACTTTTTGCAAAAGCTCAGCAATTTTTTGCATTGCTTCATCGTCGCTATCTATATCCTTTACAAGCTTACCGTATTTTTTGTAATCTTCTTCATCTTTACTCCAATAGATTAAATATGAACGGGCACTTCCAGGAGAATACTTGCCCAATGATTTAAGTCCAGTTTCTATCCACCAGCAAAAATTATTTCTGTCTCCTTTTCCTGCACAATAATCATCTAAAGTCATTTCTTTTAAACTGTCAATCGGGAATTTTTGCTGAAAATCTTTAAGTAATTTCTCTCTATTTGTCTTCTCTGTTTTTCTTTGCTCATTGTTCGGGTCAAATGTCGAAAAGAAATTATTAATAATTGCAATTGGATTGCCAACAGTATTTGGTTTAATTAAATCTTCAGCTAGAATTTTGGCAAGCCTTGTTTTGCCTGTCCCGGGCGGACCTTGCAATATAATTTGATGCTTATATAGTAATACGTTTTTAGTTTCAGTCATAAGTCTTTTGCTAATTATATTGTTATACCATGAAGTTATTGATATGTTTGATTCCGCATCTTCATTGTCTGTGTTGCATCTTGTTAGAGTTCCTCGCGGAGAAACGTAGTAATTGTATTCAGGCTTGTACCAATCAAGAACTTTCACTTTTCTTCTTCTCTCAAACCAATCTAAAACTCCTGTCTCGTCTGCATATTCATAGTCGCCTGTAACTTCAACTAATGCGATTAAATTACTAGCTCTTTTTATTGCTACAATGTCACCTACTTGCATTTTATTTTCAAAGAAATCTTGTTGGTTTCTTTTTTCATCCCATTCGCCTAAACCGATGAGTCCTAGAGTTTGTAATAATTCTTTTTCCTTTCCCCAATTTTGGTCGTTAGGGTGAAGTTGCATATGCCAGTAGTTCATTTCCTGTTATGATGTTTAAAAAATGTGATTCGTCTCGAAAGGATTACCAGCAACTTGCCAATTGGCCGTGTTCTAGTTCTATATTACTTTGATTTTTAAAAATTAAATGTACAAATAATACTTGATTACCACACTTATCAATAACTCATTCCAATTATTTCAGATCACCTACTTCCTTCATTTTCAATCTACTTACGGGGGTAGTCCTACCCCGTTTACCCAACCAATATCAGCCATTGGACAAATTTTTGCAGTTATTTCCTTTTATACTACTGGTTAAAAATGTAAGAAAGAAAATATGAGCAACAGTGTATATCAAATCAACAAAGGCATCAACAAGCCCATTGAGTTTAAGGGATTGAAGGCACAGTACATCTGGTACTTAGGGGGAGGGCTTGTTGCCTTGTTGATATTCTTTGCCATCATTTATATCTGCGGCGTAAATGTATTTATTTGTTTGGCTTTAATTGTTTCCCTGTCAACCACATTATTCATGTATGTATATAAACTCAGCCGTACTTACGGCGAATTTGGCTTAATGAAAAAGGTAGCTAAAAAAGCTGTGCCAAAGGTCATTAAAAGCTATTCAATAGTTCTTTTAAAAAAGCAATTACTTAAATGAAAAATCTGCTCGACATATTACCCGTTTATGGAGTGGAACATGATGCTATTCTTTCAAAAATAGGAGATATAACTGTTGTATTTAAAGTTGAACTGCCGGAATTGTTTACGATGAGTAACGACGATTATGAGGCATTTCATCACTCCTGGATTAAGGCGATAAAAGTATTGCCTGTTAATGCTGTTTTATATAAACAGGATTGGTTTACAGAAGAAAAATATAGTGCCGATTTCTTAAAAGAAGACACCAGCTTTTTAAGCAGAAGCAGTGAACGGTTTTTTAATGAACGGCCTTATTTGAATCATGAATGTTTTATCATGCTGACAAAGAAACCAGCAAATCGCAAAGCATCTTCTTCTATATTTTCAAGTTTACTGAAAAGAACAATAGTACCCGAAGAAACATTACAGCTAAAACATTATCAGGAATTCATTAATAATGTTGGCCAGTTTGAAAAAATATTATCTGATAGTGGTTTTATTTCATTTACCAGATTAAATAACGGAGACCTTATTGACTTAATTGTAAAGTATTTGAATTTGCAAACAGATGAAAATATAGTTAGGGATATTGAATTTAAAGATGAATGGAAGATAGGAGAAAACTATTGTCAGCTTTACACCATGGCCGATGCTGAATTTGTTCCCCCGTTATGCGGCTCCAGGATAAACTATGATAAATACTCCACCGATAAAACAAAGTTTAGCGTTGGTTTTGCTTCACCCATTGGTCAACTCCTTTCCTGCAATCACATTTACAGCCAGTATGTTTTTATTGATGATGTGCAGAAGACCATACAAAAATTAGAAAGTAAAAGATTAAGGTTGCAGTCCTTGTCAGCCTACAGCCGGGAAAATTCAATCGCAAAAGATTCCACAGATAATTTTTTAAATGAAGCTATCGGAGAACAAAGGCTGCCCGTAAAAGCACATTTTAATTTGCTGGCCTGGACTGATAATAAAGAACATCTAAAAGTAATCAGAAACCTTTGCTCGTCTGCTCTCACTCAAATGGATGCTACTCCCAAGCAAGAGACTGAGGGGGCGGCCCAGATTTTTTGGGCAGGCATACCGGGCAATGCGGCTGATTTTCCAATGAACGACACTTTTGATACTTTTTCGCCGCAGGCTTGCTGTTTTTTTAATTTGGAAACCAACTACCGTTCTTCGGTAAGTCCTATAGGGATCCGTTTGGGTGACAGGCTAAGTGGTAAGCCGGTTCATGTGGATATTTCAGATGAGCCGATGGATAAGGGTATCTGTACCAATCGGAATAAATTCATTTTGGGGCCGTCCGGTAGCGGAAAATCTTTCTTCACCAACCACATGGTAAGGTCATACTACGAAAAAGGCACACATATTGTACTAATAGATGTCGGTCATTCCTACAAAGGCTTGTGCGATATGGTGGGTGGCTACTATTTCACTTACTCCGAAACCAAACCAATCAAGTTCAACCCTTTTTGTATTGGCGAAGGAGACACTTTAGATACAGAAAAAAAGGAAAGTATAAAAACCCTTTTACTGGCCCTTTGGAAGAAAGATAACGAAACCTATAACCGCAGCGAATACGTTGCCCTTTCAAATGCCCTGCAATTATATTTTGATAAAGTGGAGAATGATAAGGAATTATTTCCCTGCTTTGATACGTTTTATGAATTTTTGAAAGACGAATTTGTAAGCATATTGAAAGGCGATAATGTAAAGGACAAAGATTTTGATGTTTCTAATTTTTTGTATGTACTGAGGCCATATTACAAGGGTGGTGAATTTGATTATCTGTTGAACGCAAAAGAGAACCTGGATTTATTGCAGCAACGGTTTATAGTGTTTGAATTGGATAATATAAAAGACCATCCGATATTATTTCCTGTGGTAACAATCATTATCATGGAAGTATTCATCAGCAAAATGAGAAAGCTGAAAGGCATCCGAAAAATGATTTTGATTGAAGAAGCCTGGAAGGCAATTGCAAAAGAAGGAATGGCAGAATACATCAAGTATCTTTTTAAAACTGTAAGAAAGTTTTTTGGTGAAGCAATTGTGGTAACGCAGGAAGTAGAAGATATCATTAGTTCTCCGGTTGTTAAGCAAGCCATCATTAATAACAGTGACTGTAAAATATTATTAGATCAAAGTAAGTATCAGAATAAGTTTGATTTAATTCAGGAATTATTGGGATTGACAGAAAAAGAAAAGGCTTTGGTGTTGAGCATCAATAAGGCCAATGATCCGACTAAAAAGTACAAGGAAGTATTTATATCATTAGGTGGCGTGTTAAGTAAAGTGTACCGGACAGAAGTTTCGCCGGAAGAATATCTGGCTTATACAACAGAAGAAAAAGAGAAAGTAAAAGTGCAGGCAGCAGCTTTGAAGTTTGGAAGTATTGAAAAAGGTATTGTATCATTAACAACTTAAAATAATACTATGAAGTACTTAATTATTTGTTTGCTCCTTTTTGTAGCTGCCTGTAGTGGCTCTAATAATAACGTTGATTTAGATGGGGTTTATACTGCTTCCTTTGGACATGAATTCGCAAAAACGGAAGACACCTTAATCGTCAAAAAAGCAAATGATGGAAATGGCGTTTATCAAATCACCAGGCATTCAGGCGTTATCAAAACAATGGATGGCAAAATATTTCCAAAAGAAATACTTACCGATACCTGGACATCCGAATACAATGCAGATAAGCATATACTCACAGAATTAAAGGATGGAAAAACGTTTATTTGGGACAGTAATAAACTTACCCTGCAATTTGGAGAGACGACCTATAAGAAGATAAGTGGTTTGTAAATATGTGTGCGACTCTTAGTGTGAAATATAGTTGTGAAAATGAAAATGTGGAGTATGAAAAAAATATTAATCATCGTTAGCATCGTCTTGTCAACAAGCATTGCGCCAATACAACATACCAATGCACAAATACCGATTTCAGAAATTATTAAAGCGGCTGTAAAGAAAGTAATCAAGGCAGTGGATTTAAAAATCCAGCGGTTACAAAATAAAACCATCTGGTTGCAGAATGCACAGAAGACTTTGGAAAATAAAATGTCAAAACTAAAGTTGACAGAAATCAGTGACTGGAGTAAAAAGCAAAAGGATTTGTACGATAAATATTTTGATGAGTTGTGGAAAGTAAAAAATGTCATCAGTTCTTACCAGGCGGTTAGAGATATTATTAAAAAGCAGGTTCAGTTGGTTCAGGAATATTCAAAAGCATTTAATCGTTCTAAACAGGATAGGAATTTTACGGCAGATGAACTCACCTATATGCAAAGAGTATATACTGGCATTTTGGATGAAAGTATTAAAAATATTGACCAAATTCAATTAGTGATTAATGCTTTTGCAACGCAGATGACAGACGCAAAACGCCTGGAAATAATACATACAGCCGGTGATAATATTGAACAAAATATTACTGATCTGCGACAATTCAACCAGCAAAACATTATTATAAGTTTACAAAGGTCGAAAGAAAAGAATGATATTGATGTAGTGAAGAAACTCTACGGGATAGAGTAATAATTTTTAGTGAAAGCGAAAATGTGGATTATGAAAAAATTATTGATAATATCTATTATGGTATTGTGTGCGGAAAACCTATCTGCACAAACCTCGTCCGAATGGTTCCGGCAAAAAGCCACTCAAAAAAAATACCTGCTTCAACAGATAGCAGCACTGCAAGTTTATTCAGGCTATTTATCTAAAGGTTACTCCATTGCTAAAAATGGACTGACTACAATCAAAAGTATTAAAAATGGTGACTTACTCCAGCATAGTAATTACTTCAATTCACTGGTAACGGTCAATCCTCAAATCAAGCGATATAAGAAAGTGGCCGACATTATTGCCATGCAGGTAAGCATTTCAAAGCAGTCAGGCAATGCTATCAAAATTTTTAGAAACAATCATTATTTTACACCAACAGAGATTAACTATTTACAAGACATATTCAATACGCTATTATCTGACTGTGCCAAAAACCTTAATGAATTGTTGAACCTCATTACAAATGGAAACTTGCAGATGAAAGATGATGAACGTATTAAGGCAATAGACAAAATATACCTTGATATGGAGGATAAGCAACAGTTTATCCGGGCATTCAGCAATAATGCAGCAGGCTTATCCATACAGAGAAGTAATGAGGAAAATGATATAATTATTTCTAAAAAACTAAATGGTTTAAAATGAAAAAGTGCATTGTGATGGTATGGGTTATCCTATTTTCTTTCTCAGGCCAGGTTGTATCTCAATCTACCGAAATCCAGCAGCTATTACTGAATGTAGAAAAACTAGCTCAATTAAAGAAGATACTCAGTAATATGAAAAAGGGTTATGAAATTGTGAGCAATGGTTACAACGCTATCAAAGATATTTCCAAAGGAAATTTTAACCTGCATGAGGCTTTTTTAGATGGCTTAATGCAGGTAAGTCCCACAGTAAGAAAGTATCAAAAAATTGGAGAGATAATCATATTTCAAACTCAATTAGTTAAGGAATACAAATCGGCGTTTAGAAGGTTTGGTGCATCCAATCTTTTCAATGCAAATGAAATAAAGTACATGGGTAATGTGTACACAAACCTGTTTAATAAAAGTCTTCAAAATCTGGATGAATTGACAATGGTAATAACCGCAGGAAAATTGAGAATGAGTGATGATGAACGATTGAATGCAATTGACAGGATACACAGTGACATGAGTGATAAATTAGTGTTCCTGAGAACTTTTAACAAAGAAAACAATGTGCTTGCAATACAAAGAGGTAGGGAGATGGTTGACACCAGAGTATCTAAAAAATTGAATGGATTATAGTGTAAATGCAATTAAATAGCGAGTATGAAAAAGTGTGTAAGAGTAATTGCCGCATTAACGATGGCAGTAATGATGCCCAATATATTATTTGCCCAAAGTGGTGGATTCGCAGATGATATTAAAAGCCTGCACCAGGTATTAGAACAGTTATATACAGAGATGCTGCCATTGTGCAGCAAGCTGATTGGTGTTGGCCGTGGTATAGCAGGTTTTGCAGCCACCTGGTATATTGCAAATCGTGTATGGCGGCATATCGCTAATGCTGAGCCAATAGATTTCTATCCTTTATTCCGCCCTTTTGTATTGGGCTTTGCGGTTATTATTTTCCCTTCAGTCATTGCAATGATCAATGGTGTTATGAATCCAACAGTTACCGGAACGGCAGCGATGGTTACTGATTCTAATAAAGCCATTGAAGTGTTATTGCAAAAAAAAGAAGAAGCCATCAAGCAATCAGATGTGTGGAAAATGTACGTTGGCGAAACAGGCAGTGGCGACAGGGATAAATGGTACAAGTACACGCACATAAACGAAGACCCATCGAAAGAAGGCTTCTTTGCCAGTGTAGGAAATGATATAAAGTTTGCCATGGCCAAAGCTTCCTACAATTTTCGCAATTCCATTAAACAATGGATGAGTGAAGTGTTGAGGGTGTTGTTCGAAGCAGCATCACTTTGCATCAATACTATCCGGACGTTTTATTTAATCGTGCTTGCCATATTAGGCCCACTTGTTTTTGGCATAGCAGTCTTTGATGGATTTCAACATACGTTAACTGTTTGGATAGCGAGGTATATCAATATCTTTCTTTGGCTGCCAGTCTCTAATATTTTCGGAAGCATCATTGGTAAGATTCAGGAAAATATGCTGAAGGTGGATATTGCCCAGGTGCAGGATTATGGCGATACTTTCTTTTCATCAACGGATACTTCATACTTAATTTTTATGATTATTGGTATCGTAGGATACTTTACCGTGCCGAGTGTAGCAAATTATATTGTTCACGCCGGTGGTGGTAATACGTTGCTTTATAAAGTGACAAGCCTAACCTCAAATAGTTCCAGAAATATTATGAGTACTGCTTCATCAGGTGCCGGTATGGTTGCTGATTCATTTGGAAATGTCAGGTCAAATACAGTTGGCAGTATGGCTTCCAATGGAGTAAGCAGCGGCTATTTTAATGAAAGTGGCGGCAACAAATCAAATGGTTATATGCAGGATAAATTATCAGGAAAATTATAAGCTATGTTTAAAGAAACAAAAAATATTGATTCATCATTCAGGCACATTAAGGTGTTCACGTTTCTTGTTGTGGCAGGCTGCTTTTTACTATGCGGTTTTGTGTTGTATAAAAGTTATGAATTGTCTGCAAGGGTACAGGATAAAATATACATACTCGCTTGCGACCAGGCTATGGAAGCTTTCGCTTCTAAAAGAAAAGACAACTTAGTGGTGGAAGCGAAGAGCCATATTAGTTTATTTCATACCTATTTCTTCACACTTGATCCGGATGATAAAGTGATAGAAAAAAATATTTCAAAAGCTCTATATATGGCGGATGCTTCAGCAAAAAAACAATACAATAATTTAAAAGAAACAGGTTACTACGCTAACATTATCGCTGGTAATATCAGCCAGCAAATTTCTATAGATAGCATTACAGTAAATACTAAGTCGGAGCCTTATTTCTTTCATTGTTATGGTACAGAAAGAATAATCAGGCCCAATAGTATTGTTACCCGGAATTTAATTACACAGGGTTATTTAAGAAACGTTTCCCGGTCAGATAATAATCCACATGGTTTTTTGATCGAACGATGGGAGACGTTGGAAAATAAGGATATTAAAACAGAGAACCGATGAAACTATTTAAAAGAAAGGAAGACCAGGTAAACATAGCTGATAAAGCAGCTACCGGTATTGCCAATGGGATACTAAAATCACAACGTTGGTTTGCGAATATTTTGGAAAGCCTGACCAACAAATGGAAACAAAAACAGCAATGGATTTTTCTTTATGCGGTCTGCCTGTTATTTGGAGGATTGAGCATTACAGCAATGGTAAACTCTTTTAAAACGGGAGCAAACTCTAATACACTTATGCCTAAATCCATTACAGTTCCTAAAAATATTTATAAAGGGGATCAGGCATTTATAATAACAGAAAACGAATTTCAAAAAGTGCAGGAATATAAACGGACACACCCTAACCTTATAAATGAAAGGCCTGGTTTATTTGACAGTCTTGTACTTATTGAACAAACCTATTATTCACAAAAAAAATAAAACTATGAAAGAGAAACATTCAGCTAAGTTTTTAAGGCAAAGGAAAATGATGTTGGTCCTGCCGGTATTAATTATTCCATTTGTAACAATGGGATTCTGGGCGTTAGGAGGTGGACAAGGACAGGCCAAAAACAATCTTTCAGATATTAACAATGGGTTAAATCTGCAACTGCCCGATGCCGTTTTTAAAGATGATAAAAATGCAGATAAGCTTTCATTTTACAATGAAGCAGATGCTGATTCTTTAAAACGGGATGAACTTTTACGTAATGATCCCTATTATAAAGATTCCATTATCAGCAGACGCAATACCATCATGTCTGACACTGGAAATTTGGGAAGTATCACTCCATCTTATGGAGGATTGAATCAATCTCCTTACAATAAAACTGCGGATGCTAACGAGCAACGGATTTATCAAAAGATAAATGAGATCAATAAACAAATAAATAAGCCTGATATTGGTACTCAAACCAATAGTAATCCCAATCAGCCTAATACAAATAACGATAGCAATGAACAGTTTTCAAGTGAAGTGGACAGGCTACAGGATATGATGCAGCAGATGAATGGCAGCCCGGAGGCTGATCCGGAAATGCAGCAGTTAAATGGCACGCTGGAAAAAATATTAGACATACAGCATCCTGACAGAGTAACGGAAAAGCTTAAAGAAAAATCATTGAAAAACAAGGAACAAGTTTTTATCGTTACCAAACAAACCGCGAAAAACAATATCAGTTTGCTTGACACCGGCAAGAGTAAAAAAGATACTGAAAATAAATTTTTCGGTGCAGAAGAGGATGCAGATTCCGAAGAACAAAATTCCATTGAAGCAGTAGTTCATCAAACTCAAACATTAGTAAATGGTGCCGTAGTAAAAATGCGCTTGCTGAATGATATTTATATAAATGGCTCTTCTATTCCAAAAGGCAATTTTGTTTTTGGTATTGCTGAATTAAATGATGAAAGACTTGAAATAAACATTAGTTCGATCCGCAACAACAACTCTATATTTCCAGTTAAACTGGAAGTGTTTGATATGGATGGCCTTCCAGGCATATATATTCCTGGCGGTATTTCAAGAGATGTTGCCAGGCAAACTACAGATAATGGCTTACAGCTTTTGGACCTTACTTCAATGAATCCTTCCTTAAAGGCACAGGCTACAGCCAATGGTATAAATACTGCTAAATCTTTGCTCAGTAAAAAAGTGAAACAGGTAAAAGTATTAGTGAAGGCTGGTTATAAAGTACTGCTAAGAGATAAGAGTATTCAACAATAATTATAAACCTGTCTGCCGACAGGCAGGCAATTAAAACAAATTTTATGAAACGATTCGTGTGTTTGATTTGTGCTTGCTGGTTATTCGTTTCGGCGATAGCACAAACTTCCTCTTTAGGTATCTCAACAGATAAAACAACCAGCCTGGTATTCCCATTTTCAATCCGGCATGTGGATAGGGGTACAAAAGATATATTGGTGCAGCAGGTAAAAGAAGCGGACAATATTTTATTGGTAAAGGCTTCTTCAAAAAACTTTTCTGAAACAAACCTTAGTGTGGTAACAGAGGATGGCAGTGTTTACACTTTTGTAATTAACTATGAAGAAAAACCTGCAATATGGGTTTACAATTTGCCTGAGAATAAAAAGGCCGCAATGGCCACTTATGCTAACGCCATCCTCGATAACCCGCGAACATTGCGGGGTGTAAGAGACAATAGTTGGAATATAGATGCAGCAGTTATTGGAACCTATATAAAAGATGACATTATTTATTATCAATTGAGAATTAAAAATAATAGCCCGATTGATTATGATATTGAAGTATTGCGATTTTACATCCGTGATAAAAAGAAAGGTAAACGGACTGCAGTACAGGAAAATGAATTAAAGCCTTTGCATGTTTCTGGCAATATTACACAGGTTAAATCTTTTAATCAAAATGTTATTGTCGTTGCCCTGGACAAATTCACGATTCCGGATAAAAAGTTTATGGGCATACAGATAATGGAAAAGAATGGAGGCAGGCATTTGATGATGAAGCTGAACAACAAAGACATTTTGAAAGCAATACCGTTGCCTGACTTAAAATAAAATCAATGCCACTTAACTATGACATGCAACTTATAAAGCAACTGAAGGAACTTGGTTTCGATTCAATTACTGATGAAGTGAATAGTAACATTAATGCTGGTTATAAAAATTTCACCGTAATTCAAAGTAATAAAATTGACGATGATTCTTTGTTGTATGTCTTGCAATTTAAAACGACTGAAAACAAAGTCATTCTTGCAGGTTACGGATTGACAATGCAAACTATAGTAATTCCAAAAGTTTTGGTAAAAGGAATTGATACAGCAGAACTGGAAGCAAGGATGATTAAGGCTGATGATTCATATAATGAATATTACATGTCAGGAAAAGCAATAACAAATGAGGATACTAAAATCATTGAATCGGGAAACAGGGACTTGAATTCATTGTTTGAAGCTGGAGGAATCGGTAGAGAAGTATCACAACTACTAATGTTCAAATATTGGCCCGAGAATAATTACAGAGAATTTATTCCAGATGTAGAAAGTTTAAAAAGAAATTACCAGGTCGAGTTACAGGTTGCCCCAAACAGGGGAAAATTGCTTACTCCGGAAGAAGCTTACAAAGAAGCAAAGGAATTTTATCATGTAAAAAAAATAAAAGGAATGGACGAGGAGCATGTTATATCGGACAGTTTATTTGAGCAGGCAAAATTTGAACTTTCATTTAACAGGAATTGGCTGGCTTACAATAGCGTAAACTATTTTTTAGATAAAGGAGATGTATATTTTTTTAAACACAAAGAAGAAGCAATAGAATTTTCTGGAAATAATATTAGTGAGTATGATGATTATAAAATAATCTATGCTAACTCAATACATGATTTTATAAAGCAAATTCCTTATGGCAAAGAAATGTCCGATATCACAACAGCTTATTTGGCAAAAGATACAAATCAACAATCAATATTTAATTCACAATTAAAAACAAACATTATGAACAAAGAAAATTTTCAGTATTTGAGTGACAACCTCAAATACATGGGCTTTGGTGAAAATCTGAAAACAGATTTAGAGAAAAACCTTAATGAAGGCAAGGAGGATTTTCAATTGCATTATAAGGCAGAGATAAATAAGAAACCTTTTGAAGTGACAATGAATTTCCGCAAGTCTGATACTTCGGACATGTACTTCTTTAATAACTATCATGCTTCGCTTGAAAAAAGCAAAGGCGAAAAGGTTGAGCAAACTTTTTACTTTAATAAAGGAAAAGGAATTACAGGAAAAGAAGCCTTTAACCTGTTGGATGGCCGGTCAGTGCACAAAGACCTTATAACAAAAGAAGGTCAGCCATACAAAGCCTGGATGCAGCTTGATTTTGAAAACAAAGGCAAGAACAACAATTTTGAAGTAAAACAATTTCATGAAAAGTATGGCTTTGATTTGAAAGCCGCAGTTGAGAAATTCCCCATAACGGATTTAAAAGAACCAGATAAGGAAAAGGCTTTAATGCAATCACTTCAAAAAGGAAATATTCAATCTGTTACCATTGAAAAGGATGGCAGCAACAATAAAATGTTTATTGAAGCTGATCCACAATTCAAAAAGGTTAATCTATATGATTCCAATATGAAGCTGGTGACGAAAGAATCCCTGGAGATATATCAATCTGCCCGTAAAACCGAAGCCAGCATGGCGGTAAAAGAAGAAATGGGAAATGATAAAAAAAAAGAGTTGAAACAGGAGCCTAAATCAGAGAAAGAAAAGGTAGAAAAGAAAAATGATAAAACGCTTTTACCTAAGAAAAGGGAACGCAGTAAAAAAGGTTTAGGGGTAGCCTAACCGCAACCCGAAACCCATTTTCAATTTTAAAATTAGCATTATGAATATTGAGAATATTTCATCTTTAATAGGGCATTTGCAATCGTTAGGTTTTGAAAATACTGGCTATTCATTGTTAAAGCGAATCAGTTTTAGGCCTCAAAATTTTATCCTTTCGCAAAAAATAGAGAAGGGAAAAGACAAGTTAAGCTTTCAGCTATTCTTTGAGAAGAATGCCAGACAAGGTGCGTATATTTTATTGTATTATGATGCTGTACTTCAAAAGGAGATGCCTTTAATTGATGCTACCATTAATGGCATTAATACCACTACCCTGGAAAAATCAATGACAGAAATAGATTGGAAAAATGCTTTCGATTTTATTACAAAAAAGCAATTGAATTTGGAAGATAAAACAAGCTGGGATAAAGAACAGAAAGTTGAATCGGTAATAGAGAGCCTTTCTGAATTAGAAAAATCAGAAGATGGTAAAGTTGTTTCGGTAGGCCTCAAACTAAAATATTGGGCTGGTATTTCATACCAGGAAGTGTTTGGGAATATCAGCCCCTTAAGAAATAAATCGGAAGTAAGCCAGCGGTTTTACGTTTTTGAAGGCCAACCAGGCATATCAGTAGATGAAGCATATCGGTTTTTACAAAATCGTTGGTTGGAAAAACAGATGCAGGCAAAAAGGAAAGAATCGGCTAATACAGAAATCAACGAAACAGAAAAAGACAGCCGCGGTTCATCTGGTAGTGGACTGCTAAGAAAGAAACGATTGGGTAACTCAAGAAGTATTAAAATAAATAAGTAGGTTCAATCGTACTGTTTTTTAAAGGAATAGTGAAAATTAAAATTTGTTTGTATGGAAAAGAATGTATCAGTACCAATTTTAATCCCATTTGAGCCGGAAGAGTTCTGGACTCAAATCAGGCTAATAATTAGGGAGGAAGTGTCCAGAAATAAAAAGGAACATCTGGTATCTGCCCCAATAATGGAGACTCCGGGTCTCATTGAGAAACCGTTATTTAAAATGCAGGAAATCTGCTCTCTTTTTAAAATCACCAAACCTACCATTTATGACTGGATAAAACACGGCAAATTAAAAAAGGTAAAAATAAGATCAAGGGTATATTTTTTAGGAAGCGATATCAGACAGTTGATGCAAGCATGAGCGATGGACGTAAGCAGTGTAAAAGCACTGCTTTTTTATTGCACTATCTTGACTACACGTTTAGGTTCTTGGAAATCAGAAAAACCGTACCTTTATAAAGTCAACAAGTCAAGTTGAATAAAGTGAAGTAAAATAAGGTAAGATTTAGGGCAGATCCGCTTTTTTATAGAATAAAAAATAGAATAAAAAAAGCAAAACCCGCTACCAGAGCGGGTTTTCACAAAATTGAAGCGGACCGGACGGGACTCGAACCCGCGACCTCTGCCGTGACAGGGCAGCATTCTAACCAACTGAACTACCGATCCAAGTCCTTAATTTGGGAGCGCGAAGATAATAATATTTCAACTGAGTAACCCAAATTATATCATTTTTTTACTCTATTTTTTTGACAATTCAGCTATTCCTTTTTCACTTTTATTTCGTGCTTGTTCCAAAAATTAACCTTTTACTACTTATTTAATTCTGAGGGCTTAACTTTACTGCCCGAAAAAAGTAAACAGTTTTTTTTAAATTCATTTTAAAACTTTCTTACTCACGATGTCATCTACACACACAAGACAATTCCTCGATTTTGAACAACCTATTAAAGAATTATACGAACAATTGGAAGAGAACAAAAACCTTGCTGATAAAAATGCACAAGTCAATTACGCACCGGTTATCGGGGAACTGGAAGGAAAAATTCTTTTAAAAAGAAAAGAAATTACCGAACACCTTACTCCCTGGCAAAAAGTGCAATTGAGTCGCCACCCCGACAGGCCTTATACACTGGAATATATTTTAAAAATGTTTACTAACTTTTTGGAATTACATGGCGATCGAAATGTGAAAGATGATAAAGCGATGATTGGCGGCTTCGCTCAGTTTGACGGGGAAACAATCATGGTAATCGGCCATCAAAAAGGTACTAATACTAAAATGAGGCAGATGAGGAATTTTGGCATGGCCAATCCTGAAGGTTATCGGAAAGCTTTGCGACTGATGAAGTTGGCTGAAAAATTTAATAAACCTGTTATTACTTTTATTGATACACCTGGTGCTTACCCCGGTTTGGAAGCTGAAGAACGTGGTCAGGGAGAAGCCATAGCCCGAAATATTTATGAGATGATCAGGCTCAAAGTACCAGTCATCTGTATTGTTATTGGCGAGGGTGCCAGCGGCGGCGCTTTGGGAATTGGGGTCGGCGATAAGGTATTAATGTTAGAAAATTCATGGTACACTGTCATCTCTCCGGAAAACTGCAGCTCTATTCTCTGGCGCAGTTGGGCTCAAAAAGAAGTCGCTGCAGAACAATTAAAACTTACATCTGATGACATGCTGAAATTTGGGTTGGTAGATGGAGTTATCCGTGAGCCACTCGGAGGAGCACATTGGAATTACGATGAAGCCGCTTCCAATCTGAAAGCCTATATAAAGCCTATCCTTCAGGAATTAAAAAAAATAAAATCGGAAAAAAGAATTTCCCAACGCATCGACAAATTCAATAAGATGGGCTTTTGGGAAGAATAAATAATACCAAATTGAATTATAAATTAGACGAAAATTTTCTGGTATAATGCCGATGATACAGTCGTTTAGTCCAATGAAATTGAACTATTACGAATGTACTATCGGTTTAATATTACTGTTAAAATGTTATTCATTATTATATTCTCAAATCTAAACTCACTTTTGTTAAAAATATAATTTCATATTTTTACTAAAAATTAAAAAAATGAAATTTTTCATCCTTCATATCTGATTAAAAAATGTCCTTAATAAACAAACTAACCGGAACCGGAGTAGCGATAATTACTCCCTTCAAAACAAATAAGGAGGTAGATTATGACTCACTTGCAAAATTGATAGAATTTCTCATCAAAAATAAAGTGGAATATATTGTATCACTGGGAACAACTGGTGAAACCCCTACTCTTTCAAAAAAAGAAAAACAGGAAATTGTAAAATTTACTGCAGAAAAAATAAATGCCAGAATACCTATGGTTATAGGCATTGGAGGAAATAATACGGCTGCTATTATTGACAGTTTTTCTGATTTTTCATTTGATAAAATAACAGCTGTTCTAAGTTCCAGCCCTAGCTATAACAAGCCATCTCAGGAAGGGATATTTCAACATTACAAAGCGATTGCTGCTGCTTCACCTTTACCTGTAATTTTATACAATGTACCTGGGAGAACAGGAAGCAATATAACGGCGGAAACAACTTTGCGACTGGCTAATGAATGCAAAAACATACAGGGAATTAAAGAAGCCAGTGGCAATATGGTTCAATGTATGCATATCTTAAAAAACAAACCAGATGACTTTTTATTTGTAAGTGGTGACGATCATATTTCACTTCCATTGATTGCATGCGGCGCAAAAGGTGTGATAAGTGTAGCAGCCAATTCTTTTCCAAAAGATTTTTCAGATATGGTTCGTTTTGCTTTGAAAAATGATTTTTCAAATGCTCAAAAACTTCATTACAAATTATTGGAAGCATACGATCTTTTGTTTGTGGAAAATAACCCTGCAGGAGTGAAAGCATTTTTATACGAATTAAAATTGATTGAAAATGAATTGCGCCTTCCATTAGTTCCTTTAAGTGCTTCTTTTCATCAAAAGGTAAAGGATTTTGTTGCCAGGGTTTCATAAGATTTTTAATTATGCAAAAATTAAAGACTTCTTTATTGGTTTGTTTACCGCTTTATATTTCCACACTTGCAAATGCTCAATACAAAGTTAGCTTTGATGTACAACAACCGTCATTGCTACATTCTATGGATCGAATCTATATTGCCGGAAATTTTAATTTATGGAACCCTGCGGATAAAAGTTATCAGTTGATTCCTGATAAAAATGGAAATTTAAAAATTTCACTTTCTTTACCTCCGGGAAATTATGAATACAAATTTACAAGAGGAAGTTGGGAGAAAGTTGAAACTGATTCCGTAGGAAAAGGTATTGCGAACCGAACTTTTCATTTAAATTCCGATACCGCTATCCGGATAAAAATTTTGGGATGGAATGATGATTTAAAAACGAATTATATTTCTCAAGAAAGGAAACATACTGCATCAGTGAATGTAAAAATTATGGATACTGCATATTACATTCCTCAGCTAAAACGCAAAAGAAGAATCTGGATTTATCTTCCTCCTGATTATGCTAAATCTAAAAAAAATTATCCTGTTTTATACATGCACGATGGGCAAAATCTTTTTGACAATGCCACTTCTTATGCGGGCGAATGGGGTGTGGATGAGTATCTTGATTCCATTTTTAAAAAAGGAAAAAAAGAAGTGATTGTTATAGGAATTGATAATGGCCTTTCAAAAAGAATGAATGAATACAATCCCTGGAAATTTCAAAATTACGGGAAAGGCGAAGGCAATAAATATGTTGATTTCCTGGTAAAAAATTTAAAACCATTTGTCGATCAGCATTATCGTACTTTAAAAAATAAACAAAACACTTTTATCGCGGGAAGCTCTATGGGTGGTCTTATTTCATTATATGCCGTTTTAAAATATCCCAAAGTATTTGGTGGTGCGGGCATCTTCTCACCTGCTTTTTGGACTGCTTCCGGAATGGATAGTACTGTAATCGCTGATGCAAAAAAAATGAATTCGAGATTATTTTTCTATGCCGGTGGCAAGGAAGGAGATTCTATGATCCCGGATATGAAACGAATTGAAAAGGAAATTAAATCCCGCTCATCTTCTCCTATAAAAGAAATAATCGATCCCAATGCCCAACATAATGAAGCTGCATGGAGAAAATATTTCCCTGATTTTTATGAATGGACTGTGGAAGGAAAAGGAAAGAAGTAAAAATCCTGATAGGGGTTTTTAATTTCAATAAGTTTAGATTCCTTTACACCTTCACAATATTGACCAATTCGTCAGGATCTTTTCCCAAATCGAATCATTGTTCTTCACTGCGACACACTATTCTGATCTTTCAAAACAATTGATTGCAAAAAACATATTCCCTGATTTTATTTTAAATTTTACCTTGTGTGAAATTAGTGGCTCATGAAAAAAGTTTTTCTTGGAGGTACCTGTAACGGATCATCATGGCGCGATAGGTTGATAAAAGATTTAAGGATCAAATATTATCAGCCACAAAGTGAAGACTGGACTCCTGCGATGATGGAAGAAGAAATCAAACAAAGAGCCGAATGCGATTTTTGTCTCTACGTTATCACTCCAAAAATGACCGGTGTTTATTCTATCGCAGAAGTAGTGGACGACAGTAACAAACGACCAAAAAAAACTATCTTTTGCTATCTTCCTTCCGATGAAGGCAAAAAATTTTCTGCTGCGCAGATAAAATCGCTGGATCAAACAGGAAAGATGATCAAAAAAAACGGAGCCAAGTTTCTAAAATCACTCAAGGAAGTTTCCGATTATTTAAACAATCAATAAATTAAACTATGTCTGCTTTACTTGATCGTTTTAACAGTGCTGCTCCCAAAAAAATATTATCGCTCGACGGCGGTGGAATTCGCGGAGCCCTTACGTTGGGTTATCTAAAAAAAATGGAAGATATTCTTAAAACAAAATTCCCCGATCAGCAAGATTTTCGTCTATGCGATTATTTTGATCTGATTGGCGGTACTTCCACAGGAGCTATTATTGCAGCATTGCTCGCTATCGGCAAAACGGTTGACGAAGTCACAAAGTTTTATATGGATATTGGCGGCAAAATTTTTGGTGAAAAAAGAAATTGGTGGAATCCGATAGAAACGATGAAATGGTTAAAGGCAAATTATAATTATAAAGCCATGGAAGATGGATTGAGATTTGCGTTAGGAAATTTAACGTTAGGAGGTGAAGAAATAAAAACCGGTTTATGTATTGTAGCCAAAAGAGCCGACACCAACAGTATCTGGCCATTGATCAATCATCCCAAAGGAAAATTTTTTGATTCTGAGTTAGGAAAAAATAAAGATATTCCCCTCTGGCAGGCAGTTCGTGCAAGTACGGCTGCGCCTACTTATTTTGCCCCGCAAATGATTGAAGTAATGAAGGATCAAAAAGCAGCTTTCATTGATGGGGGGCTTAGTATGTCTAACAATCCTTCTTTAACTTTATTAATGATCGCAACACTTAAAGGATTCCCTTTTCGATGGCCGATGGGCGAAAAGAAATTATTATTAGTTTCTGTAGGGACAGGCTATTGTGTTTTTAAAAAGTATGTAAAAGAAATAGATGATTCCACTATGCTTTCCTGGGCTACCAACATTCCCGATATGTTAATGCAGGACGCAAGCTGGCAAAACCAGGCGATGTTGCAATGGCTGTCTGACTCTCCCACCGCTGATTATCTTGATATGGAAATGGGAAATATGGATGGCGACTTGCTTTCGGGTTTGCCCCTTATTTCTTATCTGCGTTATAATTTTTGTATCTCGGAAAAGAATCTAAATGATTTGGGATTTCAAAAAAAATTCACAGACATAGATGTAAAAAGTATCAATGATATGAGTAATTCCGGGAACAGGCAATTACTTTACCAAATTGGATACAAATCTTCTGGTACCGTAAAGCCTGAACATTTTGATAAATTTTAATTGTCGTCATTTATTTTAGCGCTTCAGAAATATCCATCCTGATAGATACGATACCAACCGTTTTTTTGGTAAAGAATTTGCTGGGACCATAGTAAGAGCATACTTTAATAAAATAATCTCCGGGAGCCACATCCGGAAATGAGTATTCATTATTATTAAATACGGCCGTCTTCACACCCTCTGCTTTCTGAATAGCGGCATCGTCACAATGCTTTTCATAACCTTTTGAATCTTTGATTATTTTTTTATTCGCTGAAACATCAGGTATCAGGAATATCGTTACATTATCAGGTATTTTTTCATTTTTAGAAGAATACAAATTTACCTGTAAGCTATTATTATCAACTGGGGTTGGCGGAGGTGTATTGTTTGCAGGAGCCGCCTGGCTTTCTTTATAGTTATTAAAATTCCTGTTCAAAAGATCATAATCTCTTTTTAAATTATCGTAATTATTTTGCAAAACCGTATTTGCATTTTTAGAAGTGGCTAAGTCATTTTTTAAATTATTATAAGCATTCGTTAATGTGGCATTGCCGGTATATAAGAGAGTATATTTATTATTCAACTGTGCCATATCATTTACAGAAGTAATACTATCATCATACTTCAATTTCGATAACGTCTCCATGGTCTTTACAAATCCGTTTTTTATCGAATCTGAAGAATTTTTTGCTTTGGCCAATTCACCATTCAATTCTCTCACTTCCTGGTTGAGTGTTTTGATGGTACTATCAAATTGAATATTTTGTTTTAATAAAGAAAATATTTTGCCACTATCATTTTTATTTACAGTTAAATCATTAATTCGGGTTTTAACGCTATCCAATTTTATAGAATCCTTTACTATATTTTGTTTTATGATTACCGTTTGCTTTTCGGCTATTGCTTTATCCTGCCGGGCTTTTTTTGTTGTGAAATACCAGATTATTCCTGCCACAAGCGCTGAAAAGACTAATGCACCGGTAATAATTCGTGTTGCTCTTTTTCTCGCTTTTTTCCTTGCTGCAGACACCGCAATTTCTTTTCTTCTTTTTTCACGATCATTTTTTATTATCGGCGTTAAAACATCATGAGTAAGCTCCACAGATTTGCCATCATCCCTTAAAAAATATTTTCTTTTTAAAACTTCAATCCCGGGCTTTAATTTTTCCTCTCTTTCAGTTAAAGCATATTTATTACGGTATCCTTCATCGGTAATTAATCTATCTTCCAGAAATTCATTAACAGGGTTGGTTTCTTTCTGTAAACCTGCATTGGCAGCATATACAGCACTATTACTTTCGGCCAAAGCCTCATCATAAATAGAACGAAGAATAGTTTCTTTAGGATATTTATCAAGAAATTCCGCAGATATTTTATCACGGCCTTGCGCAATTCTTTCTTTGTCAATATGAGAACATACCTGGCTCAGCAATGAGGGTTCAATTTCCATCACATCAAAGCTTTTATTTTTATCAGCTTCATTACTAAAAAACCCAACAATTTTATCCGCCTGAACTTCGTCAATATTATTTTTCCATGTTTTAGTAATTACTTCATAAGCCTGGTTCCCATTCATGGGCATTAACCTGAACCTAGAATATTTTATTGATGGAATTTTTGAAGTAATGTTTTCAAATTCCGGGAGATATTCTTCCCTAAAAGAAAACAGGATTTTTATTTTTTGACTCTTATAATTATATTCAACATTTTCTTTTTCATTTAAAAATTTTTCTTTGAGATTTCCAGGAATAGAGTTTTCAATAAGATCTGCAAGGACTTCCCAGAAATCAGTTAATTCTTTATTTCCAAAACGATTACTCTTCTTAGCAAGTGTAAAAATCTCTTCAAACTGATCGAAGATCAAAATAGGGGTAACGCTTTTCCATAATTGCTCGCGATGAAAATATTCCCACAAGGTTTCAGTGCCAGGATAGGATTCGACTTTGAATCCATATTTGTCAATCTCTGATTTCAAAATATTTTTTATCTGGGTAATCAGGTCCGGACTGTCATCAGCAAACTCAAGCCTAATGCGAAATGGCAAACAATAGCTTGCTCGCAGCCGGGGAAAAACACCTGCATTTAACAAAGATGTTTTGCCGGTTCCCGATTTACCAAAAACAATGGTAAGCGTATTCCCTTTTACTAAATTGGTCAAACGATCCGTTTCTTCGCCTCTGCCATAAAAAATACCTGATTGCGCTTCGGTATAAGATTGCAATCCGATAAACAAAGTATCAGATGAATTTTGCGACTCAGGATTTGTTGCTGGCATAAAACTTAATTAAATTAAATGAAGCGTTTCTTTTATCTGCTTTAAAAATTCCTGACCCGGAATTCCTTGCGGAACCTTACCGATGCTCAATTCAGAAAAATATTTAGGAACATTAGTATCATAAGGATTGGTATCGTCAATTACCACAGGCATCAGGTACTTATCTGTTTTACCATCTATCTTTCGGAATGTGCTTACATTGTCTGCAGTGAACCATTCTAACTGTACATAACCATCTGTATGCATCAAACTGTTTTCAGAAATCAGTGGAATAAACAGATCAGCCGATTTTATATTTCGGGCAATTTCAGTTTTGAAATCATCTCCCGCAACAATTTCGCGGTTATCATACCAGCAGGTAACATTATTAATTTCTTCTATGGCTCTCTTTAAATTTTCAACCGCATCTTTATCTTTTACAGTATAACTGAGGAATATCATTTTAGTTTTCACGGCCAAAGGATTTTTTTGTTTCCATTGACTGGAAAGTTCATGAACAAAATTCTGAACACTTCCATCATACATTACCACATCATAATTTTTCAAAAAATCAAATTGCTTTTTTCTTACTTCTGAAGGGTCATTCACCACAACTATTGTTCTTCTCGTTCCCCAATCCTGCATAGGCTCATTAGACAACAGACGTAAAATAAACCGCACAAGCCAATCAGGAAAATTACAACCTAAAAACAAGAGATTTTTATTTTTCAGCGCATTAATAATGTTGGTAGCATTTTTCATTTTCTCTTTAAAATAACCGGTGTATTCAAGCATATCATCTTCACTTAATGCCGGATCAACTGTATTTAATAAAGAGCCAAAAACATTAAAAACAAAAGGCTCATGCAATCTTTCAAGATCGTCACTGTCAGAAAATGGTTCGTTGATCGAAAAATTTATTGAAGTAGCATTTTGCTTTCTTACTTTGGTTAAATTATTTTCGAGCACATTATTATAGACCGCAGTATTAATAAAATAATTCAAATCGGTGATGCCCAAAAATTCAGTGAGTAACGGGAATTCAAAATTAATTTCCCTTACAAAGGATTTTAATTTTCTGATTAGATCCATCATCTTCACTTGTTTTTCATTCACTAAATAATTGACAGCCTGGGTAAGCGTTAGAACCGTCTGATCCGTTATTTGATAAGATCCCAATATTTGTTTCGATAGGTATTCATCAATGGGAATTAAAATATCATTCTCCCTGAACTTGTACATTTCCTTGCCTATGACCGGTGTCAATTGGCGGTCAGAAATAAAATCAAGAAGCTCATCCCAGTCGCCCTGTTCTGACAAATTTTTGTTCATAGATTTATACTTTAAATAATTGATGGCAGGAAAGCAGACTGGTTTTCAGAGGATGAATCAGATGTTATAAAGATAGGGAAATTCAATAACTGGTAAATAAAACATCCATACAATATTGTGACCATACATTTACTCACTATTTAAAAACACCTGCCTATTTTTGTAAAATGTGCTTACCTTGACTAAATAAACATCACATTTATTTTCAATTACAATTAACTTAAATTCAGTTAAATGAGCGCAGAACAGGTAAATGACAACTTACTTCCTGGCCGGGAATACCCGAATGAAGATGAAAAAAAAGTGGCATATCAAATTATAAAGCTTTTGCAAGATCAGATGATACGACTGTATGATAATAATAATAAAAAGCAATTACGTCAGATTCATCCTAAAATGAATGGATGCGTGAAAGCTGAATTTATCATTGAAAAAAATCTTCCTGAGGAATTAAGAGTTGGGTTATTCAAAGAAGAAACGTCGTTTCCCGCATGGATTCGTTTCTCTAATGGAAATACAAAACCTTTGAACGATAATAAAAAAGATATTCGTGGGTTCGCAATAAAAATCATGAATGTTCCGGGAAAAAAAATTGTTGAATCAAAAGCAAATGGAGGAAACCAGGACTTTATACTGATGAATACAAAAAGCTTTGTATCAAAATATGTGAAAAATTTTCACGGTATTTTAAAAGTGGTGACTACTCCATTGACTCCTTTCTCTTTTTTTTCAAAAATACCGGGTATTTTCAAATACCTTCCTATTATAATAAAATCCGGTAAAGCGAAAATAAAATGTAACCATCCATTTGAACTTAATTATTACAGCACGGTTCCTTTTTGTTTTGGTGATGAAACAAGAGCAGTGAAATATGCTGTAATTCCTTCAGAAAAAAATGAACTGGAATATACTGATAAAAAAAACTCCGATTTTTTACGGTTGAATATGAATGCCACTTTATTAAAACATGAAATTGTGTATCATTTCTTTATTCAATTTCAAACGAATGCGGAAAAGATGCCGATTGAAGATCCTACCATTGAATGGAATTCGCCTTTTATTAAAATGGCAACAATAAGAATTCCCACCCAGGTTTTTGATACACCGGAGCAAAATGAATTTGGAGATAATCTTTCTTTTAATTCATGGCATGCACTTCCCGAACACATGCCAATAGGCAGTTTCAACCGTGTAAGAAAAATAATTTATGGGGAAATGAATGCTTTCAGACACCAGCACAATCATTTAAAAGAAGTGGAACCGGAAGCCGGAAAAGATTTTTTTAAAAGTATCAATATAAACTTAAATGGAAATGACCAATCAGCAGATCATTGAACAAATGTATCATGATTTTGCAACAGGAAATATACCTGCAGTATTAACTGCTTTTAGTAAAGATGTAATATGGACAAGGCCTGGCGCACCTTTCATTCCTTTTTCAGGCATCTTTACAGGAATTGATGAGGTAATGAAAATGCTTGGAATCCAAAATAAAACACTAAAGTTGAAAACTTTTGTTCCCGATAAAATATGCACCAATAATGATACCGTTATGGTTTTAGGACACGATGAAGCTGAAGCCATTGAAACCGGAAAATCCTATTCCGAAGACTGGATGCAGGTATTTACTTTTCAGAATGAGAAAATAATTCATGTGCAGGTTTTTATGGATACAAAAGTGATTGCAGATGCATTCCAGAAGTGAAAGAAATTAATTATCCCTCATAAGAAAAAAGAGGGATCTAAAAAAAGAAGGATCTAAAATATTTCTCCGTTTACTACAGCCTAAAAGAAGGTAGTGGCTAAATCGTCCCCAAAAACTCCACCACTTTTACGGAAGGAAAAAAGAAATAAGCACCGCCTTTTACGGTAACAAAATTTTTTAATTCAGTTATATATTTATTTGCAGTAGGCTGAGGAATCGTGAATTGTTGTTCAACTCCTTTGCCGGGATTTTCGTTTACACCAATAAAAGGATCGGGGTCTGAATAGAGTTGCTTGAATTTAGGATAGTTGGCCCAGGTGTATTGAATAAATTCAAACTGCCGTGAAATGTCAGCAACAAAACAACCGAATAAAATTCCAACTTCATCTTTTGGAGTATGATGCGTTGCTGTAGCAGTAAAGGTTTCGCCATATGAACGCACTCTGCGCATGATGCGATGTTTACGTGTTAGTTTCAAAGATTTTGACGGACCTGTTTCTTCAAAATTATCTCTTGGATTCGTACGACGGATGTGTGAACCGAATGGGCATTTCATTCCCAACTTGTCTGTTTCTATATAATTGAAATCATTGTCATTGCTGAGAACTCCCGGATCCTTATCCGGGAATTTTACCAAAGGCGCACCCCCCGGCCATCTTCCCATCATCTTCGCAGCTATTTTGGTACTCTCTTCAGGATTCAAACTACCATCTGCATTTTTACTTTTTTCATTTAAAAAACTCCAGAATCCATCCACATCTTCTTTGAGCTGGCGTAGAACAAAATAAGTCCCGTTTCGCCCGAGGTCTTTATTTCCGGTTCCTCCAACGTCATCAGTTAACAAATTTTCGTTTCCTTGTTTTTCTTTAAGCAATGGCGAATCGGGAAATACATCATATTCATTTTTATAACCCATTACAAATTCGCCGGCTTCAATATTATCATTTTTTATTCCTATAATTCCGCTCCCGATGATGGCTGGTTGTGAAATACTTTCCCTAAAACCAAAATGTTCTTTCCCCTCAGGAAAAGTGGGTGCGTCAAAAACAAGAATTTCTTTCAATCCATTTTGTGGTAAGAGTCCGAGAAGTTGTTGAGAACGAATATTCAAATTCTCTTCACTGTTATTAAAAATCATTAAGATGATATGTACCGCTTGATTTTCGGGGTTACCCCAATTCCAGTTTTTCGGATCATTGCCATTCTTATCTCCTAAAAGTCTTTGCCTGTGAGGAGTTACCATTCCTTCCCTGAATTCTCTTGAAAAGGTTCTTAAATTTTTTTTTGACAAACCCAATGTCTCCAAACCAGAACTTGTGAATCCAATATTTAAACAATCATTAAGTATTTCGCTCTCGCCGGTTGTAATTTTTTGTGCTGTTTCCTTTACAAAATTCTTTGCTTTATTGGCATCAACAATCTGCAAAAGAAAATATTTTGAAAAGGGTATTTCCTTGTAGTCTCTTACAAGAAAACCCTGAATCTGAGAAAACTCCAGTTGTTGCATTGATAATTTATTTTAAAATCGTTTCAGAAATAATTGTGCTTTTTTTTCAGAAAGATTGGCACGCAATTCATTTCTTATAATAGTATTATTGACAATATTTTTTATAGAAAGATGATGATAAGCACTGTACCAAACTTGAGTCAATACTTGTGTTCCCCGGCTCCATGCTAAAAAATGTTCTTCGTCATAAGCGCCACCTGTCAGTAAAAATCTGGTTTTAGGGAAGACCATTGTGTTACTGAAAATTGCCGTCAATCCCCAACCCGATTTATCAATAAAATCGCCTAAATATTGTTGCCAGCTTCCATCATAATTGCTGAAGAACATCATGTGTTTATTATTATCAATTAAAACCCATCTTGCAAAATGGATCGTAGGAATTCCCATTAATTTACCTTTTACAAATAAATTGCTCACTAATGCCCGTGTAAAAATCATAAAAGCGTGAAGCGTAATCAACCGCATTTTGCCCGGCTTTACTACAAGCACTTGTGTAAATTGATTCTGATTAAAAATATCTTCGTATGCTTCCAATCTCCGCACGAGCCCATCATTCAATTCGCTACGCTTTACCATACTATTTTTATCTCTTCGCTCATAAAAAAAATAGAGTATCAATAACCATATAATTATCACCGGCAAAAGAGCTACTAAAATAATTAAGATCAGGACCATTCCGGGCCAGTTAATTTTTGGAGTGTGTGCTTGTTTCTTTGACCAGTCAAATTCAGGATGTTTATCCACTTCTTTCTCTATGCTTTTTTTAATTTCTACTGCAGTCGTACCATTCCAGTTATTCTGTTTTGTAAAATTGCAGATGAATTCTTTTAACTCATCCTCCTGTTTTATTTGTTGCAAACTCCTGCCTGGTGCACCCGGATAAAAAGCTGTTGTTTTTACTCTCCATTTTAACAAATAATTTTTTCTGCTTTCGGTATTCCGGTCTTCCGATTCGGGATAGCCTTCACAACACTCATATAATTCATCAAAATATTCCGGAAAAACTGTTACCAACGCCCTGGCGTGTTCTTCTTCATCACCATCGAAATTGGAAGAAAAAACCAATCGTTCAGGTACAGGTAATGCAGGTTTATCTCTGAAAGAACTTTCCCGTAAAATGAACCAGCGGGCATAATGAAGAGTTCCAAGTCTATCGAATCTTTCATTCAATCCTTCATTGAGCCCTACCTTAAATTTTTCTAATATTTCATTTAATTTTTCAAAGCAATCTTCTCTTACGGGTGTAAGTAATGTCAGTGGATTTTGGTTGATCATCTCTAAAAATATTTAATTCGAATCATCCCTTCTCCTGGTCATAATTGAACCAATTGAACCATAAAAGTAAATATTTTAGAGATCACGCTCTGATAATTTCTGAAAGCATCTTGATAAATTTCTTTAACTTTCGGAATAATTCGTATCCGGAAATAACAAATCTGCTACCGACCTGGACTCACTTTTAATTTGAATTATTAATATTAAAATTCATTATTTCTATACTATATTGAAATGCTAAAAAATATAGACCATGCGAATGTTATTCATTATGGTTCTGAATCATTAATCATAAAATCTGGTTCAAATGGTCTCAGCAAACCATCCTGTCTTAAAGTTTTAAAAGAAGAATTCCCTTCGAAAGAAACACTTGCAAAGCTTGACAATGAGTTTAACTTATGTTCCAAAACCAAATGTAACAGTGTAAGAAAAGCATTGAAGAGAGAGAAAACGGAAGGCAACGAAAACATTGTTTTAGAATTCATTGAAGGAAAAGACCTGGATGAATTACTCTCTTCAGAAAAATTAACTCTTGTTCAGCAACTTCAACTGGCTACAGATATTTCTTCGGCTCTTAGTGAGCTTCATAAAGAAAAAATTTTTCACAGGAATATTCAACCTTCGAATATTCTAATCGAAAATTCGACGAACAAAGTCTTCTTTATTGATTTTGGGTTGGCATCTGAAGGGAATCTTTTTGAAAAAGAATTTACCCTTTACCAGGAAAAAGAAATTGAAGCATTGAAATATATTGCACCCGAGCAAACCGGCCGCATCAATCACACCATTGATCACCGCGCCGACCTGTATTCTTTGGGAATCATACTTTATCGGATTTTCACAGGAAGATTACCTTTTGAAAGTGATGCCAGGTTAGAATTAATGTACGCAAATATTGCCAAAACACCGGCAAAACCAATTGAAGTAAATGTTCAAATACCCCAGACGCTTTCTGATATTACTATGAAGCTTTTATCAAAGAACGCTGAAGACCGCTATCAATCAGCCTTTGGTGTAAAATGTGACCTGGAAAAATGTTTAAACCAACTTGTAACAAATGGAAAAATTGATGAATTCAAAATAGCAGCACTTGATTTCTCCGGCACTTTAAATTTCTCCAATAAACTATATGGCCGGGAAAAAGAAATCAATGTATTAATTGGTTTATTTGATCAATGCGCAAACGGTCAAAAAGAAATACTGCTTATCTCAGGCAATTCAGGAAGCGGAAAATCAACACTTGTGGAGGAACTAAGAAATGTCGTTTCTCAAAAAAAAGGAATCTTTATAAAAGGGAAATTTGACCAGATCAGTTCTGATACGCCTTACTCCACTATTATACAGGCATTCACCGAAATGGTTCAATTAATTCTTGCCGGCGATAAAATTTTCCAGGAAAAATGGAAGAAAAAAATTAAAGATGCCATCGGAAACTCCGGGAAAATATTGACACAGTTCATGCCTGGAATAGAAACTCTGATCGGTAAACAACCGGATGCCCCTGAATTAAAAGGACTCGAAGCACAAAACAGGTTTAATTATGAATTCAACAGGTTTTATGAACGCCTTGCTGACAAAGATTCTCCTCTTGTTATCTTCACAGACGATCTTCAATGGGCAGATACTTCCTCTCTGAATCTTTTTAAAATTATTTTAGAAAACAGGAATATTGATTATGCCATGCTCATTGGCGCTTATCGCAAAAATGAAGTAGATGACAATCACCCACTCAATAAAAAATTAAATGAACTGAAAGAAGATAACGTTCCTTTTGAGCAAATGGAATTGAATGATCTATCCAATAACGATGTGTATGATCTCGTGTCAGCCACTTTGCTTTCCACCCAGGACAATGTTTCTTTGCTTGCCAATATTATTTATAACAAAACAAAAGGGAATGCTTTTTATGTAAAGCAATTCCTGAAATCAATTTATGAAGAAGGCTTATTGCATTTTGATTTCGATTCCATAAAATGGCAATTTAATTCTGAACTTATTCTGCAAATGAATGTTTCAGGAAATGTTGTAGAATTAATGAATTCTTTTATTTTAAAACTTCCTGCAGATACTCTTGATCTTTTAAAAACTGCTTCAACAATTGGAAACCATTTTAGCAAAAGAAATCTTTCTGTAATTAAACAAGAGAGCGAAAGGAACATTGAAAATTTATTAAATCTCTCTGTTACAGAAGGTTTGATTATTCCGTCTGAAAGAGAATATAAGTTTGCCCACGACAGAATTCAACAAGTCATTTATTCGTTGATATCTGATGAAGAAAAGGCAGCGATGCACTTGTTAAATGGCCAAAGGCTAACTGCACATTTTAATGAAAATGAAATACAGGAAAAATTATTCGACCTGGCAAATCAATGGAATCTCGGTGCGGATAATATCGCTGATAAAAAAGAAAAAAATTATCTCGCCAATCTCAACCTCATGGCTGGTCGCAAAGCAATTGCCTCAACAGCTTTTTCACAGGCTTTATTATATTTTGAAAAGGGTTTACATGTATTGGATAAAGAAGACTGGAACACACAATATGATCTTATGTTTCAATTAACCGGCGATGCTGCAGATGCTGCTTATCTCTCCGGGCAATATGAAAAAGTAGATAATTTAGTCAGTGATCTTTTGCAACACAGTAGATCCCTGACAGATTCTGCAAAAGGACATGAAATAGATATTAAGAAATTAATTGCTCAAAATAAAACTTTAGATGCCGTAAAGCTCGGGTTGAATATTCTAGGGGAAATGGGAATTCATTTGCCATTGAAGCCGGGGAAAATGCATGTAATGAAAGACCTGGTGCAAATGAAATTTTTGCTGCGAAATAAGTCAAAGGATTATTTCAACAATTTGCCGGAAATGACAGACCCGGAAAAAAATGCGGCTATGCGCATCCTATCCGATATTTCTTCAGCTTCATTTTTTGCGGTTCCGGACCTCGTTCCCCTCCTGGCTTTCAGGATGATAAGGCTAACTATAGAATATGGGCTTTCACGCAAATCACCCTTCAGTTTTGCTGCTTATGGATATATCTTAAGCGTTTATTTAAATGAAATTGATAAAGGAATTAGTTTTGGCGAAATCGCTTTGCATCTTGCCAGAAAAATTCATGCAGAGGAATTAATCGGATCCATTTTGGCAACAAACAATATATTTTTGGTTCATCGCAGAATACCTCTTAAAGATACAGTCCATGATCTTGATAAGGCTTTTACAAGTTGCCTCGAATCCGGTGACAATGAATATGCCTCTTATGCGGCGCACAATACAGTTTACCAATTATTTATCATGGGATATCCATTGGCAGATCTCTCAAAAAGAGCAGAAATACTGGAGTTAAAGATTGAAAAATTTAAGCAGGATCTTACGCTGAGGAGATTACAGTTATTCCGGCAATCCATTTCAAACCTGGTAGAGGAAACTCAAAATCCGGATATCCTTTCAGGCAAAATGTTCGACGAATCGAAAATGGATATTGCGGATGTTACCAAAAGCAATGAGATCTATTTTCAAAATTTATATCTTCAGAAGCTCCATCTCGCATTAATATTCAATCTGAACAATAATGCACAGAAATATGCGGCTATCGCAGAAAAATATCAGGAAAGCGTGAAGGGCACCGCATTGTATCCCTTGTTCTATTTCTACAGATCGCTACTGATTCTCGACATAACACCAAATTCAACTTCCAAAAAATCAATACTTGCCCAGGTACGGAAAGATATTAATGAATTAAAAAAATATGAAAAATATTGCCCCAAAGATTACAGTCATAAAATATTATTATTAGAAGCGGAATACAAATACCTGGAGGGTGATAATGAAGAAGCAAAGATTCTATACGATAAGGCTTTAAAGACAGGAACAGAAAGCAACATGCCTAATGACATTGCTTATACGTGGGAAAGAGCAGGAAAATTTTTTATAAATACCAGGCAAGATTTGCTGGCAAATTTCTATTTGCAAAATGCATATCGGATTTATAAACGCTGGGGTGCTACCGCTAAATTGAAACGAATGGAAAGCCATTATATTCAGCTCAGAGGCGGGGCTGAGGCAGAATGGCAAAATCAGATTTCCGGAGAACCCTCAAAACAACAAACCGGAAATCTTGATATTGAAACAGTTTTAAAAGCATCAGCAACTATTTCCGGGGAAATTATATTACCACGTCTTTTGAAAAAAATGATGCAGATCATTTTGGAAAACGCAGGAGCACAAAATGGTTTTTTGATCATGGAAAAAGAAGGAGAAAAATTTATTGAAGCAGAAATAAAAGAAGGAATTGCAGAAATAAAAATTTTGCAATCCACTCCTGTTTCACAAAGTAAATTACTGGCCGAATCAATTCTAAATTATGTATTCCTGACTAAGGAAACAGTGATCCTTGATGATGCAAGCAGGAGCGATCTTTTTGCCAATGATGATTTTATAAAAAGTAATGAATGCAAATCCATTCTTTGTATTCCTCTTTTGAATATGGGCAAAATACAAGCAGTAATTTATCTTGCCAACGATTTAATCTCCGGAGCTTTCACAGCCAAAGGAGTTGGCGTATTGAAATTATTAGCAGGACAAATGGCTACCTCCATTGAAAATGCTTTGTTCTACAATGAGCTTGAAAATAAAGTAAAAGAAAGAACCAATGAGCTTGAATTTGAAAAGAAAAAGTCAGATGATCTTTTGTTGAATATTCTGCCTGAAGATATTGCCAACGAATTAAAACAAACAGGGCACACGAAACCACGCAGTTACGATATAGCTACGGTAATGTTTACCGATTTTGAAAATTTTACCAGTAAGAGTGAAAAACTTTCTCCCGAAGAATTGGTAAACCTGATTGATACATGCTTCACCAAATTTGACGATATCATTTCGAGGCATAAAATGGAGAAAATAAAAACAATCGGAGATTCCTATTTATGCGTTAGCGGACTGCCTGATCCAAAATCGCATAATCCCATGAACGCAATAGATGCCGCATTTGAAATTATTGAAGCTATGAAATCAATCAAGATGAATGCAAACGATAACAATTATTTTGATATCCGCATTGGCATCCACACAGGTCCTTTAGTAGCCGGAGTGGTAGGTGATAAAAAATTCGCATTCGATATCTGGGGCGATACCGTAAACACCGCATCGCGAATGGAGCAAAACAGCGAGCCGAATAAAATAAACATTTCGCACAGTACTTATGAATTGATAAAAGAAAAATATCATTGTACTTACCGGGGTAAAAAAGCGGCCAAAAATAAAGGGATGATTGAGATGTATTTTGTGGATAATAAAAACCCCGTTTCTTTAGAAAGCCAAGTTCATTCTGGTAATATCGCAGAATAAAGATTGGACGGTTTTCAAAATTTGACAATTTCTTCTTTCACTATCGTTGGCGTTCATCTTCTCCCATCAAAGAAATATCCTAATGCAAAACATAATGAAGCAGCCTGGAGAAAATATTTTCCTGATTTTTACGAATGGACTACGTAAGGGATTTCAAAGAAGTAAGAATCATGATTTGATATAGATTTTTTAAAATTCAATAAGACGGATGAGTCTTAGGAAAATTTGCGCCTGTTAAATCGGAAGTTTTTTGAATTTGCAACTTACCATTCTCCACCCGTTTGGGCCCTTTCTGTTAAGTCTTTCACTAATCCTTCATGTAAATTTTGATAGATTTCTTTACTGCTTTCCAACTTCACAATATTGACCAGTTCATCAGGATCTTTTTTATCTTTATCAGGAGCTTCCCTTTCAAACCACGATTGATAATCACAATCAAAACCATCTATACGTGAGGAATAGCAGCCTTCTTCCAGTTTGGAAGTTAAATATCCGTTTGAATTTCTTGGTGGTCCGAAATGATTTTTACCAACTACGATTGTCTGATGCCCCATCTCTGAAAAAAACTGCGGCATCGTTTGATTGTAATATTGCGAAATGGTATCCATATAGCCCAACATCCCATGATTCCAGGGTTTCAATCCTGTGAGAATGCTTGTACGGGCAGGCGTACACGAAGGCAACGCACAATAAGCATTTGAAAACCTGGCTCCTTCATTTGTCTAAATTGGGTGTTTTTATCCAATCCGCTCCTGCAGCGCCCAAAAAATCACTTCTGTGCTGGTCGTCTATAATAAAAAGTATGTTAGGAACTTCTCTTTTTGCGGGTTTATGAGATGAAGAGGATTTTGTTTTTGGATGAAAATTCTTTTCATTGCTTGCCGCTTTGGAAGATATAGACGATGCTACAGGAAATAACGCCAAACCCCCCAATGTTTTTAAAGCATCTTTGCAGGAGATTGATTTTCTTTTGTTGTCACCCATGAATTAATTTTTTGAAATAAGTATCAGAAATAGAAGTCCAACTTAAAAAATTTAGTTTTATAATTCTGATATTAAAATTTATAAAAGTCAAAACTTAACAGAAGATTTTGCTTTACTATTTACTTTTATCACCCACACATGATTAGAAACTGATTTTAAATTTTCAGGCACTGAAATTTCAACGCCGTCTGCTGTTTGTTTCCAATTCAATTTCTTTTTTGAACCTATCATCTGTAACCGGCTTTTTTTGTCTAATTCCATCTTTGTCAAAACAATTTTTTTATCCGGAAACTGCATTAAAAATATAAATTTTGTTTTGCCATCTTTAGTTTGTGTATATCTGATATTATCACCTTCTCCGAAAACTTTATACATCCTGGTTCCATAAATGGCTTCTCCGTTTTGTTTTATCCATACTCCTATTTCTTTCAATCTGCTATATGCAATCGGGTCCCATTCACCATCGGGACCAGGGCCTATGTTAAGCAAATAATTTCCGCCTTTGCTTACAATATCAACTAACTTTTTTATCAATTCATCAGCAGGTTTGTAAATATCACCTTTTACATAACTCCAGCTATTGCCCATGGTCATGCAGGTTTCCCAGGGATATGGCAAGCCAGTAGCTGGAATGGTTTGTTCTGGAGTAAGGTAATTTTGCTGAGGTCCGGGCACGTCCCTGTCAACTATTATTAAACCGGGTTGTTTTGCTCTTGCTTCTTTTGCCAACAAAGGCATGTTAATATCGTGGCTTTGTGAATTAAATTCGGAAAATCCATCCTTTCGGTTTTGCAAAAATTCTTCGTTTATTTCTTCATCAGTTTTTTTACGAACCCATCCACCGTCCAGCCAGAGAATATCTATTTTGCCATAACCCGTCATCAACTCATTAACTTGGCCGTGTACAAAATCAACGAACTTTTGCCATTGTTCCGGATGCTTTGTAATGGAGTAATTGACGTTCCGATCAAGGGGAGGAAAACGTCTCCACCAATAATAATTGCTGTGCCAGTCGGGCTTTGAAAAATAGGCGCCTATCATAAAATTATCTTTCCGAAAAGCATCAAAAATTTCTTTGGTAACATTACTGCGTGGGTCAGACGAAAAAGGGCAATCTTTATCGGTTATTTTATAATTAGTATATTTTGTATCGAACATGCAAAATCCATCATGATGCTTCGTCGTAAAAATTACATATTTCATTCCGGCTTCCTTGGCCGCCTGCGCCCACTTTTCAGGATTAAACTTTGTTGGGTTAAAAGTATTTTTTAAGTCTTCATAATTTTGAAGGTATTTAAAATAATCTTCAGCGCCTTGTTTTACTCTTGCACCAGTAGCCCAACCTACATCTTCGGGACAGATGCTCCAGCTTTCCACAATGCTTCTCTGGCTGTAAGGCCCCCAATGCATCAGCAAGCCAAATTTCAAATCCTGCCATTGCTCCAGTTTTTTCTGTACCAATGTATCAGGATCGGGATAATATTTTTGCTCTTGCGCAAATACTTTTACGTTATTAAAAATGGCAATAAAAATTACAAATAACAAAGGTTGTAAAAATCGTTTTTTCATTTTCATATTTTGAGTTTGATGAGTTTGATTTCTTTTGAAAAAATAGGATATTTTTATTTACTGATTTAAAATAATTCTTAAGCTGATCTGAAAATTACTATTTAGAATCAGAAGTTATGATGAGATCCGCTTTCGGAAAAGGTGTTTATTATGAGACCTTTTCCCAATAGCGATAAATAAAAAGGAAACGCCTAAAAAACAAATTGCCAAAATTCCCGAATTAATTAATACCCTTGCATAACCAATCGTATTTACATCAATAAAGGGATAAGGATAAAAACCCGATATGGCTCCCAGGATTAAAATCAAAAAAATATAAACAAGCGGATAAATCAACCAGGGAAAAGCATCCTTCCAATTTAATATTTTCGGATTCACATTTCTCCACCAAAAGAAGACACATAAAACAGGAATTACTGTGTGCAATAATTCATCAACAATTAACTGCAATCCTTTAGGCTGCCATAAAAAACGCAGAATCAGATTATAGACAATTCCAACTATTAAGATATAAACAGTGACAGCCGTTTGGGTGGTTGGCTTTGAAAAGAATATTCCCAACTTCCATTTAGATTTTGATAGCAAAAAAGTAAAACATAATGCCACAAGTAGATTGGTGAGAATTGTAAAAAAACTAAAATACCTTATTATAGTTTCTGCTACAGAGGCAACCCTGTTCAAAATGATAAGATAGAATTGAGCAATCAAAGCAAACCATCCGAATATTATAATAACCCATGAAACCCATTTTGCACTCTTCGATTTTTGCATTTGAAATTTTTTATTTTTTTCAATCAACTTTTTAAGAAAAATAACAAACTCCTTCTTCAGCAATTTCACTATTCGCGAAAATTTCACGGGCTTCTTCGGTAAATTTTTCGAGGGAATCGTAAATAGATGAAAAATGCCCCATCAATAGTTTTTTGGCTCCGGCATTTTTAGCAACTGTGGCAGCCTGTTTAGAAGTGGAATGAAATCTTTCTGCAGCCTTTTTCTCCTGATCAGCAAGGTAAGTGCTTTCATGATACACCATATCTACGCCTTTAATTTTTTCGCAGATAGCTTCAAAATAAGCGGTGTCAGCACAGTAAGCATAGGATTTTGGAGGTTCCGATGCGATTGTCAAAATTTCATTTTTTATCATTACATTTTTTGAATTTACGTAATCTTCGCCCAGATGCAGATTTTCAAAAAATGATTTCGGCACTTTATATTTTTTTACTGCCGACACATTTATTTTTCTTGGATTTTTTTTCTCCCTGAAAATAAATCCCCAACATTCAATACGATGTTTTACTTTAAAACATTCTACCGACAATTTTTTATCCTCAAAAATAATTTCTTCTTTTTCGAGGTGGTGGAAATAGAGTTGATAAGGGAGATTGGCTCCTGCAGCATCCATTTGCAATTGAATGATATATTGCAGTTTTTCGGGGGCATAAATATGAAGTTCGTCCTGACGGTTATTCAATGCAAAACTATTGAGTAATCCTATCAATCCAAAATAATGATCACCATGCAAATGAGAAATAAAGATATGATTGATCCTGCTCCGTTTTATTTTATACAACCTCATTTGCATTTGCGTTCCCTCTCCACAATCAATTAACATCAGATGCTCGGCAGTTTGCAAAACTTGTGAAGTTGGATGCCTGTTGTGTGCCGGTATTGCAGAATTATTTCCTAAGATGGTTATGGCAATCAATTTTTAAATTTTAGTTTTCAAAGGTTTTATGTTGTTACAACATTATTAATTGAGGGCAAGAATATAACAATAAAATTAATCCCCTTAATAAACATTATGCTTATCAATACAACTCTCTTTCAATTTCTTCCATTTGTACAATATCACAGGCTTCACTTTCTGTAGGAGTTACGTTCATGATTTCGAGTAATTCTTTTTCATCTAAAAATTTTTCAACCTGTGGTTGAAAATTGCAAAATACCATTGAATTGCCTTTTTCATAAAAAGCCTGTTGTACAGATACAAGTGTATCAGCCGCCTTTTCTTCTATTTCATTAACTAATTTAAAATTGATAATTACATTTTTGATGTCAGCATTAAGGGAAATCAAAATGGTTTTTTGCAAATTTTCTGTCATATTAGCAGTCAATTTCTCCTCCTCAACCGTAATGACGTGCATTTTTTCTTTGGTATCAATTTTGACTTTCATAAATCGTAATTTTGAGGAAAGAAGGCAAAGTAGCAAGAGTCAAAGATATTAAAAAGAGTAAACATTTGATAAGCAAACCTGGAAGTTAAACTGAAAATTTAGATTAAACGGATTATTAAAAAAGATCGGAAGAAAATAAATATCTATTGCATTTACAATTCAAAAAAACACATTTTTTATCTTTTTTTATTCCCTTACCTACTTTTTTAACAACCACTGCATCCTTTTAATCGTAAATTAATAGAATTATTTCACTATTATTGTATAGTAATTAAATTGTTACAAAATGGACAACAATTTTTCCACACAAGTAAAAGAAATTATTTCCTACAGCCGCGAAGAAGCTTTGAGGCTGGGAAATGACTTTATCGGAACAGAACATCTGGTATTGGGGTTGATTAGAGATGGCGAAAACACGGCGATGAAAATCCTAAAATCTCTCAACGTAGATTTATATGAATTACGCAAGGAAATAGAACTTGCCGTAAAAGATAAAACAGGTAAAAATATCGCTAATATCAATTCGTTGCCACTCACCAAACAAGCTGAAAAAGTAATACGGATTACTGTTTTGGAAGCTAAATCGCATAAAAGCCCTTTGGTCGAGAGCGAACACCTTATGCTTTCTATCTTAAAGAATAAAGAAAATATCGCTACGCAAATTTTAAACCAGTTTGATGTAGATTACGACATGTTCAAAAGTGAATTAGGCTATGTAAAAACAGATCCTAAAGCCGATTTCCAGGATGAAGAAAGTGAAGAATTTGATGAAGAAAGGAAATCTTATTCACAACAGCGCCCGCCAAAAAGTTCTGCTGCCCAGACAAAATCCAAAACACCTGTTCTGGACAATTTTGGCAGAGATATTACCAGGCTCGCAGAAATGGGGAGCCTTGATCCTATTGTAGGTCGCGAAACAGAAATTGAAAGAGTTTCACAAATTCTCAGCCGACGCAAAAAGAATAATCCTATTTTAATTGGTGAACCAGGAGTAGGCAAAACCGCTATCGTGGAAGGACTTGCTCTGCGTATCATTCAAAGAAAGGTAAGCCGTGTGTTATTTGATAAAAGAGTGGTATCACTCGATCTGGCTGCATTGGTTGCCGGCACAAAATATCGTGGCCAGTTTGAAGAAAGGATGAAAGCTATTATGAATGAGCTTGAAAAAAACCGCGACGTCATTTTATTTATTGATGAAATACATACCATCGTAGGTGCAGGCGGAGCCAGCGGTTCATTGGATGCATCCAATATTTTTAAACCGGCCCTGGCAAGGGGCGAACTGCAATGTATCGGTGCTTCCACTCTTGATGAATACCGGATGTATATCGAAAAAGACGGAGCATTAGACCGCCGTTTTCAAAAGGTGATGGTAGAACAGCCAAGTATAGACGAAACAATAGAAATTCTTAAAAATATTAAAAGCAAATATGAAGATTATCACAATGTAATTTATGATGCCGAAGCGATAGATGCCTGTGTGAAACTGAGCGACCGGTATATGACAGATCGCTTATTGCCTGATAAAGCCATAGATGTTTTAGATGAAGTTGGCGCCCGGGTGCATTTAAAGAATATCAATGTTCCCAAGGAAGTGATTGAATTGGAGAAAAAAATAGATGAAATAAAACATGAGAAGAACAAGGTAGTAAAAAGCCAGCGCTTTGAGGAAGCCGCTTCGCTCCGTGATACCGAAAAACGCTTGCAGGAAGAACTGGAAAAAGCAAAAAATTCCTGGGAAGAAGAAAGCAGGAATAAAAGATACCCCATTAACGAAGAAGCTATCGCGGAAGTAGTAAGTATGATGACAGGCATCCCGGTAAAAAGAATGGTGCAGGAAGAAACCGATAAACTTCGCAGGATGGGCGATGACCTAAAAGGCGCTGTGGTAGGCCAGGAAGAAGCCATTTCAAAAGTAGTAAAAGCTATTCAAAGAAACAGGGTCGGACTAAAAGATCCCAGAAAACCCATCGGCACTTTCATTTTCCTTGGTCCTACAGGTGTTGGCAAAACAGAGATGGCAAGGTCTCTGGCAAGATATATGTTTGACAGTGAAGACGCCCTTATTCGTATTGACATGAGTGAATACATGGAAAAATTCACTGTTTCAAGATTGATTGGGGCACCTCCCGGATATGTAGGATATGAAGAAGGAGGACAATTAACAGAAAAGGTTAGACGTAAACCCTATTCAGTAATTCTTCTGGATGAAATAGAAAAAGCTCATCCCGATATTTATAATATTCTTTTGCAGGTATTGGATGATGGCATACTCACGGATGGGCTGGGAAGGAAAATAGATTTTAAGAATACGATGATTATTATGACTTCCAATATTGGTGCCAGGCAGTTGAAAGATTTTGGCGCAGGAGTTGGGTTCACAACCGCATCAAGAATTGAGCATGCAGAGGAAAATAATAAGGCAGTAATTGAAAAAGCATTGAAACGTACCTTCAGTCCCGAATTTTTAAACAGGATAGACGATGTGGTTATCTTCAATTCACTTACAGAAGAAAATATTTTCTCAATCATTGATATTCTGATGAAAGGGGTTACTAAAAGATTAGACAATCTTGGTCTAAAAATAGAGCTCTCTGAAGAAGCAAAGAAATTTATTTCAGAAAAAGGATATGATTCACAATTCGGTGCAAGACCTTTGCACAGGGCTATTCAGAAATATCTTGAGGATCCTTTAGCTGAAGAAATATTAAACATGCATGTAAAAAGCGGTGATACACTTCTGGCTTCTTTGGATACCGAAAATTCAAAAATCATCTTTGAAGTAAAAGATAACAGGGTGAAAAAAGAGAAAACTTCAGAAGTCTAAGTCTGAGGTCTGAAGGCCTCCTCTGACCAAAAGACGAAGAACACCTTGCTCTTAATAAAAGTATTAAAAATGCCATCTGAACGATGGCATTTTTAATAAACGCCTCATAAGTGTACATTTTATAGATAGTAAGTTCCAATTGCTATTTAACTTAAAAATATTAGACATTTGAAAGGATGGCGCGGTTTCCAAATTATAGTTATCTTCCCACTCAATTAATTTTGTCTTATCATCGAAAAGTAAATATTGCAAAAAATGATTTTCAAGAATTCTTTTGAATTTGCCAGAGATTTAGATGAACAAGACCTATTGAAAAACTTTAGGGAACAATTTTATATCCCTTTATTGCATGGAAAAGAGAGTATTTATTTTAATGGCAATTCTCTAGGGCTTCAACCCAAAACCGCACAGGAATACGTTTTGAATGAAATGGAAAATTGGGCTAATTACGGAGTGGAGGGGCATTTTCACGGAAGGAATCCCTGGGTGAATTATCATGATGTATTCTCCAAAAAATTATCAACAATTGTAGGAGCGTTGCCGGAAGAAATTGTGGTAATGAATCAATTAACTATTAATCTGCACTTGCTCCTAATTACCTTTTACCGACCAGACAAAAAACGTTATAAAATTATTTGTGAAGAAAAAGCATTCCCTTCAGATCAATATGCCATAGCATCACATTTACAATTACATGGTTATAATCTTCCAGATGCATTGATTGAATTAAAACCCAGGATAGGAGAACATACCATAAGAAACGAAGATATTATTTCTGCCATAAAAAAAAATGGAAATGAACTTGCCCTTATAATAATGGGAGGAGTTAATTATTATTCAGGACAGGTATTTGATATGAAATCAATTACTACAGTGGCTCACGAAGTTGGAGCTGTATGTGGTTTTGACCTGGCTCACGCTGTTGGAAATATTGAATTAAAATTACATGATTGGAATGTAGATTTTGCAGTGTGGTGCTCTTACAAATATTTGAATTCCGGGCCCGGAAGCATTGGCGGTGCATTTATACATGAACGTTACATACACAACAAATCACTTTTGCGGCTTGCCGGATGGTGGGGAACTAATAAGCATGAGCGTTTTCAGATGAAAAAGGAATTTAATCCAATTCCCACTGCAGAAGGATGGCAAGTGAGTAATACACAGGTTTTAAGCATGGCAGCACACCTGGCATCTCTTACTGTTTTTGAAGAAGCTGGTTTTAAAAAAATAATTTCAAAAGGAAAGCAATTAAGTTCTTATCTTCTTTTTATTCTAAATGATATCAATTCAAGGTCTTCAAAAAAAATTCTTGAGATACTAACTCCGCAAGCGGAGAATGAACACGGTTGCCAGATTTCTATTCTCATGCATGAAAAAGGAAAAGAGTTTTTTGAATTCCTAAATAAAAGTGGCGTGATAGCTGACTGGCGCGAACCTAATGTAATACGCGTGGCACCGGTTCCATTGTATAATAGCTATGAGGAAGTCTATCAATTTGGAGAAATAATCAGAAAATTTTTAGCCGATAAAATTTAATAACAATATTCAATAAAATAAAATGTACAAACTTCCACATTTTACTGAGAATGATGAAAAAAAGGTTTATGAATTTATGCAAAAAAACTCCTTTGCAATAATCACGGGGATGTATGAGCATTTTCCCGTGGCCACGCATGTACCTTTGCAAATAAAAAGAGAAAATAATAAAATAATTTTCACAGGGCACATAATGAAAGATAGTGATCATTATGAAGCATTTTTAAAAAATGAAAATGTATTGGTAATTTTTACCGGGCCTCATTGTTATGTTAGCGCTAATTGGTACGCAATCAAAAATGTTGCTTCTACCTGGAATTATATGGATGTACAAGCCAGAGGAAAAATAAAATTCGTGGATGAGGAAGGAACTAAAACTATAATTAAAAGTATAACCAATCAATATGAACAGGCTGACAGTGAAGCATCCTTCAATAAATTACCAATCGATTATGTTGACCGGATGTTGAAAGCAATCATAGGATTTAATATAGAAGTGGAAACTGTAGAGAATGTCTTTAAGCTAAGCCAAAACAAGGATGAAATATCAAAAAAACAGATTATCGAAAATTTAAGAAAAACAAATAGTTATTTTGCCGGAGAAATTGCGAACGAAATGGCACTTCGCACTTCGCCCGCACTTCGGCAAGCTCAGTAAGACAGCACTTCAAAAGGGCTTCGACAGGCTCAGCCTGACAAATGGAAATAAATTTATGAATAGAAAATATTTAATACAACAGATCAGAGAAAAAGGGACTTATTTATGTGTTGGGTTAGATACGGATATTGAAAAGATTCCAACACATTTGCAATCGCACTCTGATGCTGTTTTTGAATTCAATAAAAAAATTATTGAAGCGACAAAAGATTTGTGTGTTGCCTATAAAATTAATACTGCTTTTTATGAAGTGAATGGAGTAAGAGGATGGGAAGCTATGAAAAAAACGGTTGAATATATTCCCTCCACTCATTTTAAAATCGCGGATGCCAAAAGAGGCGATATTGGAAATACTTCTCATCAATATGCAAAAGCTTTTTTTGAAACCATTCCTTTCGATGCCATTACAGTAGCTCCTTACATGGGAAGAGATAGCGTAGAACCCTTTTTAGATTATGAAAATAAATGGGCGATCGTTTTAGGACTAACAAGCAATGAAGGAAGCAAAGATTTTCAACAGCAACGAATAAACGAAAATTTTTTATATGAAGAAGTTATTGATAAAACAGCTAAATGGGGAACTAAAGAAAATCTTATGTTTGTAGTGGGAGCTACAAAATCAAATGATATTGAATTGATAAGAAAAATAATCCCTGATCATTTTCTATTGATTCCTGGCGTAGGTTTTCAGGGTGGCAATCTTTCTGAAATTTCCAAATACGGCCTGAACAAGGATTGCGGACTTTTGGTAAATGTTTCCAGAGCCATTATTTATGCAGGGAGCAAAGAGAATTTTGCTGAAGAAGCACGGGGAATTGCTTTGGAATATCAAACCCAAATGAAAGAGTATCTGGCCTCTGAATCCCGGTAGCTTCCCGACTTCAAAAAAAGGACATCTATAAACGAAAAGTTACCTTTGACAAGTAATAAATTGACTTTTCGATAAATCCAGGAATTAATTAACCAATATATGTTACAGGATCTATTTCAATCGCCCGATTATTTTAATGTAGACGAACTATTAACTGATGAACATAAATTGATTAGGGAAAGTGTCCGTAATTATGTAAAAAAAGAGATCTCTCCTATTATAGAAGGCTATGCACAAAAAGCAGAATTCCCAAAACAGATAGTAAAACAACTTGGCGAGCTTGGGTGTTTTGGACCAACGGTTCCGCATGAATACGGTGGCGGCGGTTTAGATTATATTTCTTACGGATTGATGATGCAGGAATTGGAACGGGGTGATAGTGGCGTTCGGAGCACTGCAAGCGTGCAGGGGTCACTAGTGATGTTTCCGATTTATACTTATGGAAGTGAAGTGCAAAGAAAAAAATATTTGCCCAAATTAGCGAGTGGAGATTGGCTTGGATGCTTTGGCCTTACAGAACCCGATCACGGAAGTGATCCGTCTGGAATGTTAAGCAATTATAAGGATGCAGGTGATCATGTAATTTTAAACGGAAGTAAAATGTGGATCAGCAATGCACCATTTTCCCAGGTGGCGATTGTGTGGGCTAAAGATGAATCGGGAGAAATACACGGATTAATTTTGGAAAGAGGAATGGAAGGGTTTTCGACACCAGCTACTCATAATAAATGGAGCCTGCGTACAAGCGCCACAGGTGAATTGGTTTTTGATAATGTAAAAGTTCCCAAAGAAAATATTTTGCCAAATGTGAAAGGGTTGAAAGGCCCGTTGAGTTGCCTTGATAAAGCACGTTATGGAATTGCCTGGGGAACGGTAGGCGCAGCAATGGACTGCTATGATACGGCATTGCACTATTCGAAAGAAAGAATACAATTTGACAAACCAATCGGCGGGTTTCAGTTACAGCAAAAAAAACTGGCCGAAATGATAACCGAAATTACCAAAGCACAATTACTCAACTGGCGGTTAGGAGTACTGATGAATGAAGGAAAAGCAACTTCCCAACAGGTTAGCATGGCCAAAAGGAATTCCTGTGAAATAGCTACTAACATTGCCCGTCAGGCACGTCAAATACTTGGCGGAATGGGCATTACAGGAGAATATCCTGTGATGCGGCATATTATGAACCTGGAAAGCGTAATTACATACGAAGGCACTCATGACATACATCTTTTGATAACAGGAATGGATATTACAGGATTTAATGCATTTAAATAGAAGTCAGTATTATTATGTAAATTGCTTTGAATGATTAAATAAAATGATTTTGGAAAACAATATTTTTTTAATTGGTTTTATGGGGAGCGGAAAATCTCATTGGGGCCGTATTTGGGCGTCTAAAACCGGTTATACTTTTTATGATTTGGATGAAGAAATAGAAAAAACCAGTAAGAAGTCTGTAGAAGAAATTTTTAAAAAATATGGTGAAGGTAAATTTCGTGAAATGGAGAGTACGCATCTGAAGAAATTTGAAAATAAAAAGAAATGCCTGGTAGCCTGTGGCGGCGGTTCACCCTGCTTTTTTGATAACATGGAA
>DATKQQ010000048.1:0-2631 GCA_035532615.1 Hanamia sp. | reverse complement strand
GGGATAAGTAAATTTTTTGAAGATGTAAAAGTTCCGCCACCTGTTCGTTATTATTTTTCCGTCAGGTTGATATAAACTATAAAAGGGCTTCAATTCAATATCCTGGCTCACTGTAGCTTTCACAGACTGTTTATCAACTATTTTAAATCTGATTTGATCAATATCAAACTGAAGCCTTGTTTTATTTTTAGCTTCTAATTCTATCATGATGTAATCGCCAATTGAATAGATATTCTTTACATACATTTTCATTCCATAGGATTTGGTATCAATATTAAAAATGCTTCTTTTTCTTTTTAAAGCATTGATACAAAGGTCAAAGCATTGCTGATTGTTTAATACATCTGCCTGGTTTACCTGTACGGCATCGTTGGGATTAATAGAAATAACATAAGCTCCATTTTTAAGAGTGCTATCATTGCTTTGCAAATCTGCTACGGTCAGCTTGTAAACTGAAATGTATGCCGCCGTAACTATGGTTATTGTAAACTTATCTCCGGGATGAACTTTATCCGGATCAGGGTGCAGACGAAAAATATTTTTTTCAGGTAAGTCTCCCTGGATATCCGGTGAAGAAATATCCACATATTCAATTGGCTCAGGCGATACAAAATGCACGGTTGCATTCTCCGGAATGGTAACTCTATCTATATTTTTTTCATTGATCGCTATATTGTTGGTAAGTACCGTATAATTTGGAGTTTGAGCGTAAGTATTTTGAATGATATACAATAAACAAAATAGAGTTATTATCTTTTGCATGTTATTATTTTTAGAGTGTTTAATTATTTGAAGTCTTATCGTCTTTGAGATAAACGATATAATTGTATTTTAAAAAAGCTTTATCTTTTTTTATCAGGTTTGATAAAGTGGTAGTTGTGGTATTAAATACCTGACTTAGCAAATTCATTTTTACATCTGAATTATCAGGAGTCACAACCTGTGATAACCCTTGCGTACCCTGTGTACCTATTTCTTTTGAGAACTCCCTGAAATTACTTCCGGGGACATACAAGCCTAAGTATCCGTCATTATCGAATACATCTATTTTGACCGGAAGTGAAGTGTTATTATAAAGTATCTGCGCAATACTGATATTCACTCTTTGTTTTTGAAAACCTGTTACCACACCATAGATATAGGTCCCTCTTTTAATGAGATAATCACCGACATACATATCTTTCAATAAACGTATTCTAACTCTTGAGCCTAAAGTAGCTTTGACATCCTGATCAATCATGGCAGTTATATTATCATCATCATCATTAAAATTCCGGACGGTATTAAAATTACTTTTGGATTTTAAGGATGCAGAAGTGATGGGGAGTGGTTTAAAGGATGTGTCAGCGCCCGGATTGAAATTCTTTGTGTAAGGCTTACTTTTCATTCCATTCTTAGCAGTAGCCCCGCTACTTCCATTCGTTTGCTGAAGGCTATCCATGTATTTCATTTCTTCACGAAAAACACGCATCTGGCTATCATAAGAACCGGGGTCTTCATCACCCCCTGATGGTGGCTGTTGTTGCCTGCTATCCGTTTGTTGCATTTTTAATAACCTATTCAATACAGGATCTGCTGATCCGCTATTATCATTTGATAAATACCCTCCTGGATTCCTTTTTGTTGAACTTACACCACCGCCAAATCCTCCGCCTCTGTCATATTGAGCTATTTTACTTTGTATCTTACTTTGCCCAAGATGCAAGACTTCGTTTAAGCTGTCCATCTTTCCTTGCGCTTCAAGCCGCTGCTTATCTGCAGAAGAATAAGAGGATTCATAATTCAAACCCTGTACCCCTGTATTTTTTGGGTCTATGTCACCCATTGCTGATTGATCAGTTGCATTTTTAAACGCCTGTTGATAGGCTTGAAATTTGTCTTTGATTTCTCCTTTGGAAATACTGGTATCTACTCCGGGCATATTGGTATTAAAGCCTTCTACTTTTTCTTCAGGTATTTCTTTTTGATCCGGATTCATCTTACCACCGAGGACAAAAAAACCGAAAATTAAAAAGGGCAGAATAATCAATGGAATCACATACTTGGGTTGTTTAAAATCGATTTTCATTTTGAAAAATTTTTTATCATTATTATTTAATTGTTGAATCTATTGCCGGCTTGCCAATCTGCCCGGATTTTCTCAGGTCTTCTAATCTTAATGTGGGGATACCACTGGTTCCAGAGCTTATTTTTTGGAACTCATCCATAATGCGAACAAAGGTTAGTGTGTCCTGGAAAGTCATCCGTTTTAAGGACAGCAGATAGGCCAATGTATCTTTCATAGCCTTTACCTTTCTGATATTTTCAAATGAAACCCCAATATCTGGTACTGCTCCATTGTTACTGCCGTATTTAAAGCTTTGAAATTTAAAATCAGTAATTGCAATTCCTTTCTTAGTTTTAAAAGCATCTGTGAAAAAGAATAAGATGATTATGTTTAGGATTACAATAGTGATCATAAGAAAGAATATTTTTTTCGGATTCTTCTTTGCATAAGTTTTTACAGGAACCGTTACTTTTTCCAAAATCGGGTTAAAGTCATTTTTAAGTTCCTGAAAAAAATCGTTTCTCCTTTGGCTATTAAAAAAGTTTTTTAGCTTCATTTTCTAAATCTTTATTTTCGAGTATTCT
>DATKQQ010000047.1:0-5196 GCA_035532615.1 Hanamia sp. | reverse complement strand
GAATAAAAAACATTTTATTAATTCTAAAAAAAGTGAAAGTAATAATTTGGCGAAAACCCCTCCAATGGGCTGGAACAGTTGGAATGCTTTCCATACTGATATCACGGAACAAAAAATCAAAGACGCGGCTCAGGCTATGGTATCGAGTGGAATGAAAGCCGCAGGGTATGAGTATATCAATATTGATGATGCCTGGATGGATACTGTTCGGGATGCTGAAGGTAGGCTACAGGCAGACCCTAAAAGATTTCCCCACGGAATTAAAGCTTTGGCTGATTATGTGCACAACCTGGGTTTAAAAATTGGCATCTATGAGTCTGCAGGCACCAAAACCTGCGCCGGTTACCCGGGTAGCTTACACCATGAAAAAATTGATGCGGAAACCTTTGCCAAATGGGGTATTGATTACCTGAAGCTGGATAACTGTTACAATGAGAACGAAAGTTATAGGAAACGATATTCCGAAATGGAACAAGCCTTACTCGCAACTGGTCGTCCCATTGTTTACAGCATTTGCGAATGGGGAGTTAAGGATCCTTACCAGTGGGCTCCTGCTATAAGCAACCTATGGCGGACTACCGGTGATATTTCTGATAACTGGAACAGTATGATCAACATCGTTGACCAGCAGGTTGGTTTAAACAAATATGCAGGTCCCGGCCATTGGAACGATCCGGATATGCTGGAGGTAGGTAACGGTGGAATGACCAATACCGAATATCAAACACATTTCAGTATGTGGGCGATGCTGGCAGCCCCACTGATTGCCGGTAATGATTTACTTCATATGACAGAAACCACCCGGGAAATTTTAACCAATAAAGAAGTAATAGCAGTAGATCAGGACCCGGAAGGGAAAGAAGGATATAAAATTGCAGACAATGGAGATCAGGAAGTATGGGTAAAATCTATGTCTGACGGCAGTTATGCGGTTTTACTCTTGAATCGCGGAATGGATCGTGCTTTTATGACAACCACCGTTGAACAGGTTGGCCTGCAAAAAGCAGATTCTTATAAAGTAGTCAATTTATGGGAAGAGGGAAATAGTTACCAGCCTAAAAGTTATTCAACTAAAGATTTGATCCGGGCTTCAGTTGCTCCTCATGGAGTAGCTATGTTTCGTGTTTGGCCAGAATCGAAATAATGAATAATCCCGGAGGGAGTATAATTATAAAATTTTGCTTTGTAATACAACAGCCGTGTCAGAATCTATTTTAAATTGATTCTATGAATCTTTTATTCGGTTAAAAATGCCAAGTGAAGACTTTGGTAAAAGCAAGCCTTTACTGGCATGGTGAATTTACCTTTTCCTCTTTATTTATTGATAAGACTTTGGGTAATTGTAGCCAACTTTTCTTTGCTGGTTTTCTATAAAAGAATTTAGGATATGGCTTGAGAATCCCAAAGGCATATTTTGATTCAGAGCTCAAAGTATTTTGCTGCAGACGATTCCTACTAAAAAACCAACAACCTCTGCTCGCTTCTTTTCCAGCGATTAAAAAACAGATGTACTAAACCAATTCCTCTCAATCTCTTCCTGATTTTCCTCATATATCCAAAAGCAAAAAATGCCGACTTTTGCGCAACAAAAAATCTATAAAGAAAACCTGAATGTCTAAAGCAATTTATATCGCTTCCTCCGAGCCGAATAGCGGGAAGTCGGTCATTACCCTCGGCCTGATGAATATCCTGTTGGGAAAGCTCCGCAGAATCGCCTACTTCAAGCCCGTAATCATTGAAAACAGTATCAACAGTAAAGATATCAACATCGAGACCATGATTGATCATTTTGGCATGGAGGCTACTTATAATGACTGTTATGCTTTTACCTATCCGGAACTGCTGAAATATCGCAGCGAAGGCGATGAGGCTTTTGTAATTGATGCCATTATCACTAAATATAAAAAGCTGGAAGACACCCACGATTTTGTGTTGGTAGATGGAATGGACTTTGAGGGCGAAGGCGCGTCGTTTGAATTTTCTTCCAATGTCGAAATCGCTAAGAATTTATCCGTTCCACTAATTCTCGTTGCCAAAGGTGATGGCTTTTCTCCTGATGAAGTCACCAACAAAATACTTTCCACGATGCAGATTTTGAGAAACAAGGAAGTGGAGCTTCTTGCTGTGATTGCCAACAAGCTCAATCCCCCGGATGTAGATGCGTTACATGAAATGTTTGGCCGCCGCCTGCCCAAGACATTGCTTACAGCCATCATTCCATATACAAGCGAACTGAGTAATCCCACGATGAAAGAAATTGTAGAAGGCGTTGATGGCAAAATTTTATTTGGCGAAAATTATATGTCAAACCCTGTAGATAATTTTATCGTGGGCGCTATGCAGTTGAGTAATTGCCTTACACACCTGCAGGAAAATACGCTCATCGTTACGCCGGGCGATCGGGGCGATATCATCGTTGCCATGATACAGGCAAATCTTTCTAAAAATTACCCTAAGGTGGCGGGTATTATTCTTTCCGGCGACCTGGCGCCTGATGAGCCTATTGTCAAACTGATCGAAGGGCTTGAGACCGTGGTTCCGGTAGCGCTGGTGACAACGGGAACTTTTGAAACGGTAAATAAAGTAGCTTCTGTTAAGTCAAGAATTTATCCTGAAAACAATTTGAAGATAGAATTGGCCATCAACGCGTTTGAAAAAAATATTGATACCATCTCACTGCTGGATAAGATAGGTACTTCTCATCCCGAAGGCATTACTCCTCGCATGTTTCAGTATGAACTGGTTAAGAGAGCAACCCTTCAAAAAAAACATATTGTGTTGCCCGAAGGAAGCGATGACCGTATCCTGGAAGCCGCTGCCAAATTATTGAAACAGGAAGTAGTACGCCTTACCATACTCGGCAGGAAAGATGAGATTGGGGCCTCCCTTCAACGCTTGAATATCGAGTTAGATCCGCGGAACGTAAATATTATCAATCCCGCGGAATCGCCGCTGTTGCCCGATTATATCAATACATTGTATGAATTACGGAAAGATAAAAATGTGAACATGGATATGGCTACCGACTTTATGAAAGACGGCGCGTACTTTGGCACGATGATGGTCTATAAAGGCGATGCCGATGGCATGGTTTCCGGTGCTATCAATACCACGCAACATACTATCAGGCCCGCACTACAGTTTGTAAAAACCAGGCCCGGAGTTTCCACCGTCTCTTCGGTATTCTTCATGTGTCTTCAGGATAGAGTAATTGTTTTCGGCGATTGCGCCGTAATACCAAAGCCTACATCAGAACAACTGGCTGAAATTGCCATCTCATCAGCAGAAAGCAGCAAAATGTTTGGCATTGAACCGAGAATCGCGATGCTTTCTTATTCCTCCGGCGCTTCAGGACAAGGGGAAGAAGTGGAAAAAGTACGCCGTGCTACCGAGTTGGTAAAAACCCGAAGGCCAGACCTGGCCGTGGAAGGACCGATACAGTATGATGCAGCAGTGGACCCTGCAGTAGGCAAACAAAAAATGCCAAATTCTAAAGTGGCAGGTCAGGCTACTGTGCTCATCTTTCCGGACCTTAATACCGGCAACAATACGTACAAAGCCGTACAGCGCGAAACCGGCGCAGTGGCCATTGGCCCGATGTTGCAGGGATTGAACAAACCAGTGAACGACCTGAGCAGAGGCTGTACCGTTGATGATATTTTTAATACGGTCGTGATTACTGCGATACAGGCGCAGCAGGCATAAATTTGTGCAGTCAGCAGCAAAAGGTCCGCTCAATTTTTTAATATTGTTTTCTGGTTCATCATATATCTATAAATTTTGTAAACCTCTATCATGAATATTTTTGTTGTCAACTCAGGAAGCAGTTCTATCAAATACGAGCTTATCGAAATGCCTTCTGAAAAGATAATTTGCAGCGGCATCGTGGAACGTGTGGGCAAAGAGGATGCCGGCATCATTCATAAAACTTTTAAAGAAGGAAAGGAACAGGTAAAGAAACAAGTAATGAAAATTGCCGACCATGCGGAAGGCCTTAAAAAAGTAGTCGCGCTGCTTACCGATAAAGAAATTGGCGTTATTAAAGATGTGTCGGAGATAGATGTCGTCGGCCATCGCGTGGTGCATGGAGGTGAAACATTTACTGCTACTACTATCGTTACGCAGGAAGTAAAAGATAAAATCAAAAAACTTTTTCCACTGGCACCGCTGCACAATCCCCTTAATTATGTCGGCATTGAAGTGACTGAAAAATTGTTACCCAAAGCAAAACAGGTTGCGGTTTTTGACACTGCTTTTCATCAGACCATTCCACCGGAAGCCTTTCGCTACGCGATTCCGTCTAAGTTTTATAAAGAAAACAAGATTCGTGTTTATGGATTTCACGGTACCAGTCACAAATATGTAAGCGGCAAGGCGATTGACTATCTTAAAAAAGAAAACTCAAAAATCATCACCATTCATTTGGGAAATGGATGCAGTATGACGGCTGTAAAAGATGGCAAGTCCATTGATACCAGCATGGGCTTTGGGCCGATGAATGGTTTGATAATGGGAACCCGCGCCGGTGATATCGATCAGTCGGTGGTTTTTTATCTCACAGATCAATTAGGATATGATGCAGACAAGGTAAAAAATATGTTGAATTACGAAGCCGGCATGACAGGACTGACAGGGCATAACGATATGCGTGATGTCATTGCAAAAATAGAAAGCGGTGACAATGAGGCGTTGCTTGCTTACCAGATGTATGCCTACCGTATTCGTAAATACATCGGCTCTTATATGGCTGCCCTTAACGGTTTGGATGCGATTGTTTTTACCGGGGGCATCGGTGAAAACGACCGGCTGATGCGAAAGCTTTGTTCCTCCCACCTCGAATGCCTGGGCATTCAATTTGACGAAGAAAAAAATAATAGTTCTCTAAAACAACTTCGCGAAATAAATACGGATAATTCCAGTGTAAGGGTGCTCGTTATTCCTACGAATGAAGAACTGGAAATAGCCATGCAATGTTATAATTTGTTGGATTGAGTGATGAAAAAGGATGCGATGGCAGTTTCTCCACTTAAATAGTGTCTGCAAGAAAACTGCCTGTTTTTTCTTTTGCCTGATGATTTCTCAAAGCCATCTGCGGGAATTCTTTATCATAGAATCAACTTGCAGAAAAAAATCGCCTTTATATTATAAAAATGGATGATTTAATTTAGGTTTTCTTTTAAACTTCGCATATATATC
>DATKQQ010000046.1:0-22540 GCA_035532615.1 Hanamia sp. | reverse complement strand
GCAAGTTGCCAATGGCTGTCATCAAAATCTGGTTTTGCCCATTGCGGGTTATCACCCGGATGGAATTTCCAGCCGCTGAGCAAAGTATCCTGATTGGATAGCTTATTTAAATTAAAAACTGGCCCGTTTTGCGCGGAGGTTTTTACCGCGACAATCAGTAACAGAAGCCCAAAAATGTACAGTTTTTTCACATATCTAAATTTATTGGTAAAGTGATGGTGAATTCAGTAAACTCATTTTCCTTGCTTTCCGCTGTAATCGTTGCGCCATGTCCTTTTACCACAATATCATAAGTCAAGCTCAATCCCAACCCCGTTCCTGATCCTGTCGGTTTTGTAGTAAAAAATGGTTGAAATATTTTATCTACAATATTTTGAGGAATGCCGTTTCCATTATCACTAACGGTAACCAATACACTATTTCCTGATTTCTTGGTAGTTACTGAAACCAGGGGTTTGTACGAAATAAGATTCTTGCTTTTTTGTTCGTTTACTGCATAAAATGCATTATTAAAAAGATTGAGTAAAACTCTACCAATATCCTGCGGAACGATATTTATTTTTCCGATGCTCTCATCGAAATCGGTTTTAAACTCAGCATTGAATTCTTTGTCTCTTGCTCTCATACCGTGGTAGGACAGGCGCAGGTATTCATCACACAAAGCATTAATATCAGTTGGCTCTTTTTTGCCTGAGCTGGCTCTCGAATGTTGTAACATTCCTTTTACTATAGCATCGGCACGCTTTCCATGATGGATGATTTTTCCTTCATTAGCTTCAATATCATCTGCAAGCAATTTTACTTCGTCATAATTACCTTTGGCAATTTCTTCTTTCATCTCCGCAATCATTTCCCTGTTCACTTCAGAAAAATTATTTACAAAGTTCAACGGGTTTTGTATCTCATGCGCTATGCCAGCAGTGAGTTCACCCAGCGAAGCCATTTTTTCAGATTGAATGAGTTGTTTTTGCGTAGCTTTTAAATTGTCCAGCGTGTGGCGTATCTCTGCCGTTTGCCTGTTCACTTCTTCCTGTAGAATTTGTTGCTGGTTTTCTGCTTGCACTCTTTTTTCCTCTGAAAGCTGCACCACCTTGTCCGCGTTTAACCTCACCTCCTGTATTATTTCTTTAAACCGTATAGATACATATACTAGTAATGAGATCGGAAATGAGAGAACAAAGCATGATAAAAGTGTATATAACTGGTAGTAATCTGGGGTACCTGATATCTTAATATATATAAATATAAATAAGAGACAAAGCATGAAAAGGGAAAAGAACAACCCCACCACGATGGCCCACTGTGCTCCACGCAGTTTTTTCCATGAACTGATTATATAATATATGGAAAAACTTAATGAGGAAATAAGTACTATTAGAATTATCGACATCATTGTTTTTGAAATGTCAAAGAAGAATGGCAAAAACCATAAAAGGAATAAGGCAACCAGGAACAAGATTAGTTTACGACTGAGCCTTCTTTTAAAAATTCTGATCAAGAGTACCGGAATAGTAAGCAATATTAAGATCAGAGAAATATTAACAATTTTACCATAAATATAAAATGATAAGTAATGGGCCACGCCAATGGCAACAGTATTTACCTGGGCAAAACTCAAGAGTGTATAGAAACTTGTACAAAGCGCTATCAGGACGAGGTTTTTTTCCCGGCGGTTTTGAAAAGCCAACAACCAAAATAACAGGCTCAATACTGCACAAGTAACGAACCAGGTATTAAAAAATGAGTAAATAACTGCAATGGACTTTGATATATTCGTTAAAGGATTGGGGCCATCAATGATAAATAAATCAGTTGCGTTCAATTTATATTTTAGATCATGTGGAGGAAAAGGAGAAAGGTAACCTGCAAAGTGAATAGCAAAACTTTGTGCCGTGTCACTATTAAAAGTAATAACAAGCGGATCATGATCATCATTATATTCCTCGAAGGGTTTCCCATTATCGCCGGTGTTGCCTCTTGTTGCCATCAGTTTGCCGTCGATATAAAATTGTGTTGCCACCCAATTGGCAAAATCTATCCATAATACTTTATGCAGCAGCGAGCTATCAAATTTTAGCTTTATGCGGAACCAACCTTCCACCCTGCCATTTTTATCTGCATATTTTTTTAAGTCAGTTGTTTGGTTCATTTTTATCCATCCTGCAGTATCAATATCCGGCCGCGCCCAGTTGGAATCGTTGCCCGGCCTGAATAACCATGCATTATCGTTGGCTAAGGATAGCTGATCGCTAAATTTATCAAACATGTTGGAAGATACTACTATCGTAGTGTCCTGGGCTTTGGCAAACTGGACGGCCAGCAGCAAAAGAAAAAAAACGATTTTAAGTGATTTCATTACTGATATTCTTTTTGAATTGTTTGTAAAAGATTTTTTGCTTTTACCTGTATTTGCCTGAATAAAAATTCATGGTAAACAGCCAGTTTATTAAAGGCGAGAAGTTTGTTATAATATTCTCCAATGAGCTTCGGGTCATTATTCAGCAGGCTATAGGATGAATCGTTATTAAAATTTCGAAATCGAATTTGGGAATAGTCAGCAATTTTTTCTTCAGCCTGTTTAGACACATTCATCAGGTCTTTAACATCCTTTTCCTGTGTCAATAGGTACTTCATATCAAGATCGAATGACATAACCCGGTTTTCAATTTTCTTGTCCCTGATCAAACGAAAATTTCCGGAACTTTTCAATTCTTCCACCGTTTTGTTATCATATTTAAACAGGTCGAAATGCCAGAAATCTTTTGACAACGATTTATAAAAGTTTTTTACGTCCACAGGACGTGCCTTTAGCGATTGCTGAATAATAGCCACATCATTATTTGCTGATGACCATTCATCTATCGCCTGGGAAATTGCCGAAGTATCTGCTTTCAGGTCAGGCACGAGACTTTCCATATATTCTTTTTCTACTGCTTTGTTAGATATTTTCTCTCTAATATTCTCTGCAAAAAAACCCAGCGTTACCGCAAGAAATATCATTAAGAATTCCAAAAAATATTCCTTGAAGTTTTTCTTTTCAATCTGCGGATGATGATGTACCTCCATTTGATTATTTAGTTAAGTTCTTTATTAATCAGTTTTACAAGCGCATCATTCATTCTTATCAGAGTTTTAAGATGTCTTAAGTCAGAAATTGCCTGTACAGAAAATAATTTATTGTATTCGATAATAAAATTTCTTTCCTTCTTCGTTAAATTGAAAGGTTGCATATCAGGGGTGTAGCCATAACTATTCGGGTTTTTATGCACGTTCCAGAAATCATGCATATCTTCAATTTTAGAAACATCTTCCAATTGATTGTCTAAAGTTGAGATAATCCGGTCGTTATAATTAACCAAAGAATTTATACTCTCCTCGTAATTTGCCATGCTCTCTTTCAAAGCGGCATTATTGAGATAACGCATACTTCCTGAACTTATCAATTGTTGATAAGTAGGCGTGCTAATTGTAATAACCCGATTTACTTGTCCATACAGCAGTAACCGGCCTAACAGAGGCAGGTTTTTATTTTCAGTTTTTTCGTAGAAAATAGTAACGATACTATCGTAAACAGGTAATTCATGAGTAAAAAGGCTATCGTATTTTTTTATCTGTATTTGATTTTGCAACAAGTCATTCCTGAAAGAATGAAGATATTGATGTGCACTCTTTGTTTCAGTAATATGTTCACGGATATTCTCTGCTATAAAACCCAGCGTTACCGCAAGAAAAATCATTAAGAATTCGAAAAAATATTCTTTGAAATTTTTCTTTTCAACATGGGGGTGGTGATGTACTTCCATTTTGTTTTAATATTTAGTTTTTGAATCCATCTTATTATAGTAAACCAACTAATTTTATCAATTCTAATTTCACTAACCCAGATTTCACATTCATTATTCCAAACCATATTCATTTTTCAAAAAAGCAATTAAATTCTTTCCATAAGCCAATTCCTCCTCCATAAGTTGAATATAAGCACCCAGTGGACCCGACATTGTAGCCGCATCACCAAATAAAATATTCACTTTATCCTTACTTATAGAAATGGCATCTATATTTTTAAACTGCACATCGTTATAGTAATATCCAAAAGAATATTTCATCACACTGGTATCATTATAAAAAAAGAGGTCAACAGCTTTTTTAAAATCAGTAAATCCTATACGAAAAAGCCAGTATGAGTCCGACTGTTGAGCAACAGTCGTTTTGTTCAATAATTCATATTTATAGATGCTATCTACTACACTTTGCCTTATCAGGCGAAGTGTTCCAGATGATTTTAGCTGTTGCAATGCTGCGTCGTTGGTATTAAAATATATGTCTTCACTAAAGCCTACCACAGCATGAGTTAAAAAATTTCTTTTATTTTCCGCAATGCTTAAATCTACATTACGCATCTGTACCAAACTATCCAGGTGGCTAACTACTTTTATGTTTGCATTAATGACACGTTCTAACTGGGTGGTATCACTCGCTAAACAATTTAACAGGCTTTCTATATTTTGCTTTTCTGTTTCTTTTGCTACCAGATGTTCACGATAGCTTTCTGCAAAAAAGCCAAGCGTTACCGCAAGAAATATCATTAAAAATTCCAAAAAATATTCTTTGAAATTTTTCTTTTCTACGTGTGGGTGATGATGTACTTCCATGTTTTGTTTTATTTGTCAAGTTGTGCATTTACCATTTTAAGTAAATTTTGATTGGATGCAGTTAGGTTTCTTATTACCATCAGGTCGGACTGCGCCTGAACAACATATCCTTCATAAAACCCCACGATGAAGTTTCGCTGCTCTTCCGATAGATCTGTAAAAGGTTTAATATTGGGAACATGGCCTGTCATATTATAAGACTGGCTGGTGTCTGTAGAAATTAAATCATGCAGGTCTTCCAGTTTGCCCAGTTCAAATATATTGTTTATCATGCTTTGAATAATGTGCGCATTATAATCTTTGGTTTTCTCAATCAATCCTTTGTATGCAGCCATGCTATCACGCAAATCAATATTATTAATATATCGCAATGCCCCGGAATTTACAATCTGGTCGTAAGAAGATGTACTGAAAGAAATGCTAATAAGTTTAATGCCGGGCACCAGCAGCCTTTCCAGCACATTTATTTTTTTATTTTCTTCGTGATTGAAAAAAATCATCTTAATACTGTCGCACACAATTACTTTGTTTTGACAAATCTTTTTATAAGCATTAAACTGGCTTTGCTGCTGCAATAATTCATCCCCGTAAGTTTCAAGATATTCCTTTGTATTCTTTTTTTCGGTGTAATGTTCTCTTATATTCTCTGCAAAGAAACCAAGCGTTACTGCAAGAAATATCATTAAAAACTCCAGAAAATATTCCTTAAATCCTTTTTTTTCTACTTGTGGGTGATGATGTACTTCCATAATATTTTTTGGTTTGTAGAAATTTGAAATCCTATTTATTTGTTCGTTTTCTGTCTTTTTATATAAATAGAGCTTTCAATGCTAAACATTTTATTTCACCTCTTGCATCCATTTTTTTAATAAAGGGCTGATTAACATTATAAGCACGGCTATAAAAATAGCCCCGACAGCAATTTTTATAAAAACAGAACTAAAATAGGGCATCATTTTAATAGGATCAGTAATGCTATCGGGCACCGACATAAAACTTCCTAATTTTCCAGCCAAATATTCGCCAAATGAAATGGACAGGTACATCACTCCAACCATCGTACTTACAATTGCCGCTGGTGATAAATTTGACGCCAGCGAATAAGATAACGGGCCAACACAAATTTCACCCATCTCCAGAAAAAGGTAGGCTAGTATCAATAATGATACAGGCATTAATCCTGCAGAACTGTTGAAATAACATCCCGCCCATAATATTAAAAAACAAAAGGCTAAAAACAGAAATGCCAAAATAAATTTTGAATAGGTTCTGGGGTTGGCATTTCGTTTATGAAGCCCTTCCCATATTTTTATAGATAGGGGAGTAAGTATTACCAGCCATGCTGCCGGCGCAAAACTATTAATAGATAACCCTGAAAGTTTGATACTTCCTAAATTCAGGTTTACATTATGCAATACAAATAAACTGAGTGATCCTGCACATTGCTCGTAGCCTGCCCAAAAGAAAGATGTAATTAAAAGCAAGGTAAGCGCCGCAAACAATTTCCATCGTTCCTGCTTTGTAAACCTGAATGAAATAAATAGAATATATGCAAACGAAACTACCGTGATTGGCAACATGATTACATTCATAATGCCGGGGTATTCAATGGTAAATACTACCAGGGCAACCACAACAAGGCTTAATAAATAAATTACCACTTCCCGATCCAGCAGGTTCAGAAAAATCTTTTCTTTTAATTTTTGAACATCGGGTGGAAGCCCATGCTTTTTTTTAACCCCTGTTATAAACTGGATTTGCCCAAGGATCATAAAAAAACAGGCAGCACCAAAACCGATATGCCAGTTAATATTTTGACCAAGATACCCACATATCAATCCTCCTAAAGCTGCACCAATATTGAATAACATATAATAAATAGCATAAGCATCGTCCTTTTTTCTTGCACTTCGGTTAGCATAAAAGCTGCCTACCAGAGAACCACTGCTGCTACCACGAAAACCTGAACCTGTGGCAATTAATGCTAATCCAAGAAAAAAGGGTTGTGTAAAAGGAAGCGCCAAAGTAAGATGACCTGCAATTTGTAGATAGTTACCCCATATAACAGACTTCCGGGTTCCTAAAAATTTATCTGCAACGATTCCTCCTGCAAAACTAAATCCGAAAACCAATGCGGCATAAGTTCCTAAAATTGCATACCCCATTGGTTGGCCTAATCGCAATTGCGTAACAATATAAGCGATCAATAAAGCCTTCATTCCATAAAATGAGAACATATCCCACATAGAAGAAAAAGCTATCGAATACAATTCTTTAGGATGCTTTTCAGCATCCACTTCGATATTGGTCATTGCAACAACAGGTTCCATTTTTATTTTATAATTTAAAGGAAGAAAATTGGTTTTACTTTTTACACTTTTCTAACTATTTTTCAATTTATGCCAGAACCAGGCTGCAATAAAACCAACTACTATATAAATAAGCAGACTTATAATTCTCTGTTTTGTTTTACCGTTCATGTTTAATATTTTCTTTTATTATTAAATATCATAACCGCAATTTTGCATACTCCTTTGCATTATGCTTCTTAGTGATTTTTTTCCTGATATTTTCCGCAAAAAATCCCAGCGTTACTGCCAGGAATATCATTAAGAATTCCAAAAAATATTCTTTGAAATTTTTCTTTTCTACTTTAGGGTGATGATGTACTTCCATTAGTTTTATTTAAGATGATGCTTGTTTTTGTAGAAAACTATAACACGGGTTGCTTTTCCCCGTAAATTATTTAACTCTATGCTTTGTGCCTTTGTAACCCTTAAATACAATTGTAACTGGTTAAACCATTTATTTAATAATACCCGGCCATTTGTAAACAGTAACGGTCCATTCAAAGTGCTGCTTCCTATGTCAGTACCATTAAGTGATGACACATTCTCAAGGGGTGAGACTACTTTAAAGTTGGCCAATTCATTCAATGTATTTCGTACATTATCCTGCGCTTCCTGGTAAATGGTAGCTTCAAAATCATGAACTTCTTTGTACAATCTTTCATAGGCAAGAATGCTATCGGCATCCTCTTTAGCCAACAACCTGAAACCGCCGGCGTTGGCAAGCTGTGTTACGGTACGATCATTTGACAGGAAAGGCCTGTTTACTTTTGAGAATTTGATCAATTCGCCCATACATGATGTTGCTTTCAGATTATTGGTAACTGTGTCATAACATTGATACATGCTGTTTAACCCGGTTATTTTGGCTTCATCAAATTGAATGATATCACCCATTCTTGCCGTATCAGATTCGAGATCTTCGACAAGCGATTGAACATATTGTTCTCTTTTTTCATTATCGTTAATATGTTCTCTTAAACTTTCCGCAAAAAATCCAAGCGTAACTGCAAGGAATATCATTAGAAATTCCAAAAAATATTCTTTGAAATTTTTCTTTTTATGATGAAGGTCCGGATGGTGATGTACTTCCATTTGTTTTATTTAATCTTGTATGCTTTTTGTATTGCCTGCATCGTTTCTGTAATTTCTTTAATAAAAATTTCATAATCATCTATGATTCCTGTTCTCAGATAAAAACTGTATTTGTGCAACTTGTCATCGTATAACATTATTGCATTTTTGTTTTGCCAGTTTACAACAGCTTTCGTTGGCACATCTGATAATTGTAGCTTAGTAAACAATGGGTCTTCGAAGGCTATTTTCTCAGCCTGGTAATCTGTAGTTCCATCAAGAAATGCATAAGAAGCAATATCAATATCGTTTTGCATTGATTGCATTTCATCAATAACGGGAAAAAAAAGTTTATAATTACCTTCCAGACTGCTTATTGCATTTACAGCTTCTTTTTTGCGTATTAATGCAAAACCACCACTGTGCAACTGCGATAAAGTGCGCTGATTGAAATGAAAATCATACGTCCATGCTGTACCGATTATCAGAGCTTGATAAAGCATTCTGTCCTTTCCTGAATGCTCTGTTGATTGCAATAAATTTCTTGTAGAATCCATCCATTTTAAATGATAAGGAATTAATTGATGAATGCTTAATTGTAAAAAAGAAGTATCGCTTTTAAGGTCTTCAACCAGGGCAGTCATGTATTCATTTTCTTTGGAAAGATTGTTTAAATATTCCCTATAACTTTCTGCAAAAAACCCGAGTGTCACAGCAAGAAATATCATTAAGAATTCCAAAAAATATTCTTTGAAATTTTTCTTTTTATGTTGAAGGTCGGGATGATGATGTACTTCCATGATTTTATTGGGTTTTGATAAATATTGTTCTACTTAAGATGATACTCATTCTTTAAAAGTTTAATTAACCGAAGGGCATGTTGGCTGATTTCTTTAGCTGCTTTTGTATTAATTTCTGTAGTTGCATACAAGTAATGGTATGCAACCATCACCTTATTTATAATATTAAGATCATTAGAAAGTAAAGGAGGATTATTTTCTGGTTGTGTAATATCAACATCAAGGTTCGTTTCTACTTTCGAAAACATTTTTTGAAAAACATATCCATCAAATAATTGACTATTTACCTGGTGTATATCATCTACTTTTTGCCTTTGCAAATCACTCTGGCTATTGAAAAACTGAAGTGATTGATAGTAATCAGATATGCTATCTGCTATCTTTCTAGAATCAATTAGTTTTAACGCATCTGAGCTTTTCATCTGGTCAAATGTTTTAGTATCGGGCGTGTAGATACTATTATTTGCCGTGATATAACGTGCAAGGAAATATATGCGGGAAGTATTTGAACGGTCAAGTTTTAATAAAGAGATAAGCGTATCAATTCTGCAGTCACTTAGTTTATTTATTGAAATAGCTTCATTATACATTTTTACATCAGATTGAAGATCGGCAACCATTGATTGCATGTTGCTTTTTATTTCTGTTTTGTCTTTTATGTATTCCCGGATATTCTCAGCAAAAAAACCAAGCGTAACCGCAAGAAATATCATTAAGAACTCCAAAAAATATTCTTTGAAATTCTTCTTCTTATGATGCAGATCGGGATGATGATGTACTTCCATATTTTATATTATTTGGTGTGACGTGTTTATTGTTTCATCCGGTGCCAGAAATAGGCAACCGCAAAACCAATCAAAATATAGATTAGCATTTTAAATAAGCGTTCTTTTGTTTTTTCATTCATTTGAAAAATGGTATTTATTGTTGATTGACTGAATAAGTTGTGTAGCCAATGTATCAGCATGGTTTAGAACATCGGAATAGCCATAGTTTCTCCCTTTTAGATTTACGAAGCTGTTGGCAAGTTTGTTTAAAGTAACAGAGTCTTTTACAAGCAATGGCATATCATACAAATCACTGTTTTCAATTGGAATGTTATTTCGAATGTTATCGTCAATTTTTTTATTGAATTCTTTTTCGTCGCTAATTGCATCTTCCTGGGCATAAATATTGTCGGCTGCACCTTTCATAGCACCGGTTCTTGCTTCTAAAATATTGTTTTGAACGTATGCTGCATAACCTACTATTTTTCTGGCGATATTTTTATCATCTATCAACCTTAAATTGCCTGAACTTTTTAATTGTTCAATAGTCGTTAACGATGGTTGATACGTTGTTGTTAGCGCATTCACCGGTGTATTCCATTTGCCCTGCAATACATAATTAAATCGTTTTGCTTCTTTTGCATTTACATAAAGAGAATCAAGAATAGGACGCAGGTAATTTAATTCTTTCACTAAGTGGCTATACTGAGCTGTATCATATTGAAGTTCAGAAACCATTGAAGAAAGATATTCCCGCTCCTTTGATCTGTCGCCCAAATGCTCTCTTATGCTTTCGGCAAAAAATCCAAGCGTAACTGCAAGGAATATCATTAAGAACTCCAGGAAATATTCTTTGAACTTCCTTTTTTCTCCATGCGGCAAATGCGGGTGATGATGTACTTCCATTTCTAATTTTGAGTTTTAAGTTTTCAATCTTCAGTTTTTAGTTCAATAGTCGGTTCTTTTGACATTCTTTGATTCACTTATTCATTCTGGCTTTCAGTGTTCCGGCCTCAATTGTATTTCTTCTTCAATCATCTTTTAAATTATATTCTTTCTGTATTAACTTTATGAGCCGTGCTGCCCGATCCCGGTATTGAGTTTCGTCATACATATTAACTTCTATATCGCTTTGTTCCATGCGGATAAAAGAATACAACTGTTGCAATAAAGGACGGTCATAGCGTGTGAACAGCTCTTTATGAAGAGGATAGGTTGTATAAACCGGGTCTTCATAATTGTTGGGAGGTTCGGGCAAAATAATCATCTGCATGGCAAACTCATCCAGTTTTTGCCATCTGCCAATATATATATCTCTATTACCTTTAAATGGCCCTTCCCAAAATATATAAAGCTCGTTGATAGAATCAATAATCATTTTCTTTTGAATGACATTAAAGCCGGCGGCATTTTTTAGCTGGGTGATCGTATTATCGTGGGGAGTAAACCCATTTATCCAGGAATAGAAATAGACGAAATGATGATAAAATGTATCCTGCACATTGATATCCGTGAGGCTTTCGACTGGTATTTTCAAAGCACTGTCCATTTTTTTGAAAATCACTGATTGAACAGCTATTACCCGGGTGGCTTCCGCAGTATCTCTTTTGAGATCCTGTATCATGCTTTCCATATAGTTTCTTTCCTTTTCATGGTTTACCAAATGTTCCCGCAGGCTCTCTGCAAAAAAGCCAAGCGTTACGGCCAGAAATATCATTAAGAACTCCAAAAAATATTCTTTGAATCCTTTCTTTTCTACGTGTGGGTGATGATGTACTTCCATTTTATTTATCTTTTAAATGATACGCTTTGTTTAATAAAGCCACCAGCGCTTTACTGCGTTCAAACTGTGTTCTTTCCGTTTCATTGAGAATATTGAACATCATCATTAAAGACCTTACCTTATTTGCATATTCGGTTAAAAGCAGCTTATTACTATTTACCAATTTTAATTGCAGGGAATCGTTTAATAAGAAGTTGTACTGATTAAAGCTGGAAGCAAATGTTTTGACCTGGTCATAATAAAATATTTTTTGAGACATTTTATCTAAATCATTCATCCAATCGTAGTAAGCCGCGGCATTAATTTTTATATCACCTTCATTGAAATTATCATATACGGTTATACTATCCCGACAGGGTTTGTTTTTTATCAGTGAAAAACCACCTGTATTTTTTATTTGCGAGATAGTTCGGCTGTTTGGTTCAAACACATAAAGACCAAAGCCGTAGGTGAAATTCAGGTAATAAAGTTTATGTATATCATAAGGCTCTCCTCTTCCGGCAGCTTGCATTAAAAGATACAGACTGTCGAGTTTTTGATAAACTGTATCACTTAAAGGAAGCAGGTGATGTAATTGCATAGTGTCAGAAATAAGATCTTCTTTCAATGAAACAACAAATTCCTGTTCTTTTGATTTATCAGAGAGATGCTCACGAATATTCTCTGCAAAAAACCCAAGTGTTACGGCAAGGAATATCATTACAAATTCCAAAAAATATTCTTTGAAATTTTTCTTTTCTACGTGGGGATGATGGTGTACTTCCATTGTTATTCCTGATTTGATGATATCATTTTCTTCATTGATGTTTAAAATAATAAGCTTCCCTGCTTTACCTTTCAATTAATCTTCATTTGTTTCAACAGGCAAGTCATACTCTTCTTTAATGAGACCAATAAGTTTGTTTGCCAGTTGCAACTGTTCCTCCAGTTAAGGCATATATTGAGTTTTGCCGGTATTATAAAGGTCGGAGACAATGTTTACAAATTCATTCAGATTCCCTGAATTGATGATAGCTTTGGGTCGCGAATGCAACACGGCGTTGCTTCTTCCTCCCGCGTTTATATAATACTCCCGGTACCAGTTAAAAGTTCTATAAGCTACCTGGTGATGTTGCAAACGCTGATTCTCAAACCGGTCGTGTATCTGGTTTATGCGGATCTGATTATTCCAGTACTGAAGAATATTTTCGGCAACATCCCTATGCCTTATCAATCTCATCGCATCTGAGTTCTTTAGTTGTGTAGCCGCCCGGTCGTTGAAGACAATATCTACACTGAGCCCCGAAGTAATGAAGAGCAAACTGAGGGTACTGTCATTTCTTTCGCTCAATTTATTTTCAGCAAACAACGATATGATACTGTCTTCACTGCTGAAATCTCTATTCAACCGTCGAATGCTGTAGTGCAGGGCTGCTGTATCTTTTTTTAGATCCTGCTCCAGTAACACCATATACTGTTTTTCTTTCTTCCTGTTGGTGATGCCCTCTCTTATATTTTCCGCAAAAAATCCCATTGTTACCGCCAGGAATATCATTAAGAATTCCAAAAAATATTCCTTGAAATTTTTCTTCTCTACGTGTGGGTGATGATGTACTTCCATTGTTTTTTTAATATTTTGTAAGCAATTTTTTGTGGAATAACTGAATTCTTATCCTATATTTTTTTCCCTTTGTCACTTCCAATGATAGTTTTTTTTGATCAGCTCAAGTAATTGTTTTGCTTCGCCAGATGCAAGTGAAATTCGCTTATTTAATAACGATAGGTTACCATAATAATATTGATATTTCATAAGAACCATGTTAATCACTTTTGGATCAGTGCTTAACAACGCCAGAGTGCCTGATTGAATATTGCTTTCGCTTACTCCTGCATTTAATTGTTTGAAAATTTTAAAAAAAACAACTGCATCAAAAACCCTGGCATTGGCATTCAAAACATCCTCCAGCCGCTGCAATTCCTGGGTAGAGTAGTCATTAAACTTGTTTGTCCACTGGTAATAACCCGAAATGCCATTGGAAATTTTCTGGTCCCTGATGAGCCTGAAGCCATTACTGCTTTTCATCTGATCAAAGGTTTTTGAATCGGGCGTTATAATGCTTGTGCCTAAGGATAAATTGCGGGCATTATAATATATTTCACCAAAATTGTTTCGATGTTGACTAACTGAGACTATAATCGAATCTATCATTTTCAGATGTTTATTATTAAAAGCAATGGCATTATCATACATTACAAGGTCATTTTGAAGATCGGCTGTTATAGACTGCATATAATTATTCAGGGTATTGTCATCAGTAATTTTTTCTCTTAAATTCTCTGCAAAAAAGCCCAATGTTACTGCAAGAAATATCATGATAAATTCCAAAAAATATTCTTTGAAATTTTTCTTTTCTACGTTCGGGTGATGATGTACTTCCATTGTTTGTTTACCTTGTTATTATTTGATATGATATTCGCTTCTTAATGTTTCAAGCAACTCATGATTAGACTTCACATACTGGTTGTATAATATCAGGCGAAATCCTCTGATAATAACCAGGTATTCAGAAGCTATATTAGCAGCTTCCTTCCGGTTAAATTGTGCAACATTTATTATCTCAGGTTTTTTTATCGTCGATAAATCCAGCTTTTTATACCAACTTTCTATATATGGATTATTCAGTTTTTGTTGTGCCATCGCCGCTAACGTTTCAAACCATTTGTAGTCATAATGAGCAATAAGAAATGAATGCATTTTTGATTCCCTGAAGGCCTCTTCTTCATCGTTTCCTTTTCTCAGGTTAGCAATATCAATGCTGATGTTACCGATTTCTGCCTGCAGCCGGCTACTTCTAAAATAGCGCAATGCTCCTGAATTGGTAAGCTGATTCAGAACCCCGTCTTTTGGCTGAAATACTATCGTTAGGGTGCTGACAAAAGTTGAAGTAAAAGCGGGATAGAAGTTTGGAGAAAGATTTACCAGGTCACTGTCCTGAACGTACTGCACAAAATATTTTATAAAATCTTCTTTTTCAAGCCTTCCCAATATTCTTTGATGAATAGTAACTGAGTCTGAATAAATTTCTTTGTATAAGTTTTTCGCCAATTCCTTTGCCTGTGAATTTTCAGAAATTTTTTCACGAAGTGTTTCTGCAAAAAAGCCAAGCGTAACCGCCAGGAAGATCATTAAGAATTCCAAAAAATATTCTTTGAATCTTTTCTTGCCGTGACTATTGGAATCTACGTGTGGATGATGATGAACTTCCATTTATTCTGTTTGCAGCTTTGAATTTTCAGATTGTTATGCAGAAGGGTGTTATAAAACCAACGATCGTTTTCGGTGAACTTTTATTTAAATCAATCTTTTCTTTTTTTAATTGCATGGTAAACTTGCTGTCGTAAAGTGATTTTTTTTAAACAGTCATCTCTTTAATAATTTTTAAAAGGTGCGCACGCAAAACCAGTAAAGCCCCCATCGGGCTTCAAAAACATTTCGGTGAAGGTTAACCCCGGTGCAGTTTGGCGAAATCCCAAATAGTATCGGCATTATCAGGGGGACGGGAATGATTTGATTACTGAAAGCTAAGCTAAAATTATTTTATGCGAAATGCAAATTTTTCTCAGTGGGAAAGTGAAAAGACTTTGCTGTAAGCTTCTATTATATTCACTAAGTCCATAAATAAGATTTGGGAAGTATGGAAAGAGAAGGCAGTAAAGCTATTTTTGCCAGATGGCAAAAAGCAATTTGGCATCTTATGCTTTGTGCTTCTTATTGTTCTTCGGGCCTTCGTATGCAAAAAACAATTCTTGCGGCCGGGAAGGATGAAAAAAAAGTTTAAAAAACTGTTTCACAAAGCCACAAAGGGCACAAAGATTCACGAAGAGAAATGACACTATTCCTTATAATAACTGTACCCTCATTTTTTAATGTCGAATTTTGAACTTCTCCCACATCAGCACATTAGCATATCAGCTAAGCAGCAAATTAATTAACCAGAAACGCCGATTTATGCTGGAGCCGGTCTCCAGGCTCAGTTAACAATGTCAAAACTGTGCAGCCCTTTTTCAGCGCGATAAGTGATTCGGAGGTTATTTACATCGGCAATCTTTTTAACGATCGCTAATCCGAGGCCGTTTGAAGATTCCAGGCTTTCTTTTGAATTCTTCAGCCGCTTAAATAATTTTTCTGAGGGTATTGGCTTCAGCAAACTGGTATTGCTTATATGAAAGTGGTTTTCAGAGACTGATATCTGAATCATGCCACCGGTATAATTATATTTAATTGCATTGCCGAGCAGGTTGCTTATGAGTGAACCGGCAAGTACGGGATGAAGGCTGATCATAAATTCGCCCTGGTAATTGGTTTCAATGGTCAGTTGCTTTTCTTTTATAAATTCAGCAAAAAGGTATACATATTTTTTAGTTATTTCTGCCAGTCTTACTTTCCCTGTTGTTTCATATTGATTGTTTTCAATCTTTGCCAACAACAATAGCCCTTCGTTTAATTTATTCAAACGTTGTAATGCCGTTCTGTTGTTTCAGATCTTTCTCAATGAATTTGGCCAGGTAATTTTTGTCCAACATGTACCATTTAAGATTTTGGGCATCGGGGAATGTTTTTTTAAAAGCCTTGTCCACTTCCATAGAAACCACCGTGCCGGAAGTAACAGTTATTGTTGGCAGGGTTATTAATGAATCTTTGTTTTGAGCTGAAAGCCGGGTTGAGCCGAAAAGTAATACCAAAAAAGGGGGTATCATTATTTGCTTTTTAATGTTATTTTTTTAATGGTTATAAATAAAAAAATCCTCTAATTATATTTCAGATACTACACAAATTAATTTTTGTCAATTGTAATAATAATGATAATGATCATCAAAAATGCTGATTGTTGTCTGTCTGTCTGTTGTCTGTCTGTCCTCTCCTAAAAAAACTTTTTTTGTTCAGCCCCTGCTGGGTGTTCCCTTTGACTCGTCCTAAAAAAGTTCACAGTGTCTTAAGTTGATCATCTTCCTCCGATTCATGAGATTGCCCCACCCGCTGCGCTATTCGGGCAAGCACGGCGCATGAAATTCTTCTGAGCTTAATGTTTATCTATGCGCCTCGAAATGATCTTCCCGTGTGGCACGAGGTTGTAGTTAGTTGTATAGATTGAGTGAGGAGGAAATAGGGATAATTTCATTTGCAAAACTGTATTCATTTTATCTTTAACTTTAAATAAATTTTTTTATGATTACTGATTATATTGAACAAAAGTCAGGCGTGCTCGGCGGTAAGGCTGTGATAAAAGGTACGCGGGTCGGAGTTGATCTTATTTTGGAAAAAATAGACGCGGGCGAAAGTATTGAAGAACTTTTAAAAGCTTATCCTTTTTTAAACAAAGAAGCGATTCTTGCCTGCATTTCTTATGGCGCCGCATCTGTGAGAAATGAAATCCTGATAGATGTTGAATAAATTTCCTTTAATCATAGTGGATGAAAGTACTGATGCAAGAATCAGTGAGGCTTTAATGGAAGCGGATTTCAACATATTCTGTATTCAGGAAATGATGCCCGGAACAGAAGATACAGACATTATTCAATTTGCAGCAGAAAAAGGTGCATATATTATAACTGAAGACAAAGATTTTGGCGACGAGCTTGTTTTTCGAAATTCCTCACATAATGGTGCAATGCTTTTAAGATTGGGAGATATTGATATTGAAGAGAAAAAGCGGCTTGTATTAATAGCTTTAAACACACATTCAGAAGAATTGCTTAATGCCTTTTCAGTCTCAAATAAAAAATAAATTGCGAATCAGGAAGAAGTAAATTAAAAATTTCACCTAACCGGCATTTCGGTTACTAATAGTGTCAATAAATCCTAAAATCCTTTATTCCTGAAAATCCCGATTCAGACAAAAGGAAGCAAGAAAAAATACGGATGAAAAAATCAATCAACTGGTTTTTGAATTATATGGATTGAGTGAGGAGGAAATAAAAATTATTGAAAAAACATAACTGCAAAAAATGGCCAAAGTATTTGGAATATTAAAATTCATTGTAGCATTGCTAATTTTTGCTGGTGTTTGTACAAGTGCTTTTATACAACTTTCTAAAGAAAAAGATATTATCATTAATATACTTGCAATAATTATAGTTGCAATATTCTCTGCTTGCTATTTATATTATTTAATAAAAACAGGGATATGGAATATAAAACAATTGAATTATAAAATATCAATTTTATTAATAGTCGGAATATTAATTCATTTTTTATTTTTATCCCTTTTAACTTATATGTCATTTAAAGGGATTGATAAAACAACCGGTTATACTGTACTTCCTTTTTCTTTACTCTTACTTGTATTCGGATTGTATGATGTTTATAAGATTCTACCTCCCAGATTTAAATCTGTCAAAAAGGAATTGTAGTGAGCAAGCAAGAATAAAATATACAGATGAAAAAATCAATCAACTGGTTATTGAGTTGTATGGATTGAGTGAGGAGGAGGTGGGGATTGTGGAAGGGAAGAAAAATTAAAAAACCTACAACTGGCGCCAGATTGAAGTTTGATGCTTGCCAACACAGTGACAATTCTAATTTACTTTTTAAAATACGTTTGGAAAGCGCCTTCTTTTATAGTGTGTGTTTTCCCGAATTCGTCTATTACAGGGCCGCTGAAAGTGCCTTCCACACGCCTCGCAATTGTGTCGAGGCTGGTTACAATAATTGTAAAAGAAGGCATAGTAGTAGAGGAGGATAAATTGCCTGTGGTATCGACATGTTCTACATCTCCCACAAAGTCACGGCTGCCCATGAAACCAGGTGTATAAGTGCCGGCAGTCAGAAACTTGTTATTTCGGGCAAGGTCTATTTCAAAACTTATTGGGGCGCCTTTAGGTGTGTATGGATCGCCATAATCTATAAGCTCATAAATTTTATTGGCAGTATATAAATCATTATGTACAATGCTCACGATGGCGCTATCTAATACTCCTTTGTGTTCGATACCATCGGCCATAAATTGCCAATATAGATTTCCGGAAGTAGTATCGTCGCCTACGGTGATATTAAAGCTGCAACTGGTACCTGCAACTGTTATTGGTACTGTGATGTTACCCGTAACTGTTGGTATGCCGCTTCCTTTAAGCGTAACAATATAATTGCCGGTATGCGAAAAATTGCCGGCGGCATAAAATAGCATACCCGTCACTGTTAGTGTTTGTATTGTAAACGGACCGGGCCTGGTTACATTCATCAAAATGTTTACGGTATCAGATTCATCAAGTGGTGTGGCAATGTTATAAATTCCGTTAACGATTGCTGAACCACAAGCCCCGGCAAAAGTAAATAATGCTGAATCCTGCGGTATGTTAAATTCACACAAGTTTTCATTAAAGTGGACGTTAAAATTCTCTGAGGTTGCCACCAGGGGTTGGCCGTAAGCTTTTAATTGAATAGTTTGTAACCCATTGGTTCCCGTAAAGCCTGAGGCTGTAAAGTAAAAGCCGTTTACTGTATCTGTAAAAATATGGTAAGCGCCTGTTTCGGTAATGTTTACCTGAACATTTATATAATTATCACCTGTAAGGGCAATGCCGGGCTGGTAGCTTCCTTTCACTTCTATCAGTTTACAGTTACCCAAAGAATCCTGCAACGACCCTGAGGCAACTGAGGAAGTATTGCCGCCTTCATAACTGTACTCTTTTTTACACGATTGCATCAGCAGCAACAGGTTGCAAAAAAAAGCTGTTATAGTAAAAAAAGAGATTCTGCTCATATATAAATTGGCAATATAAAAATATAAAAATTAGCCGGTTCTATAGAGTAAAAAATCAAAAGTTATAATTAGGGATTAGAATACTACAACTGGCGCCAGGTTAAAGTTTGATTCTTAGCGCAGGTATTCGCCCGTGATTTTTAATTTTACCGGAAAATAAGAAATCAATTTATTTATTGCTTTACTGTATTTATAAACCTGATTTGGCGATTAAGGATTGATTGAATTAATAATTGGCTAACATTACAATCGGGCGATTTCATCCGATGCGGGTGTGTCACGAATGAGAAGAATAGATAGTTCTTTTCAATGTTGTATAAAAGATGGTAGCAGGCCTACCGCATACGCTGTACAGACGGAGTATGCAGACCACCTGAAGGTGCTGCAATCAAAAATTGCGGTGCTGAACGTTCAGGCAAAAGGTGTCTGTAAAGACATCAGGTACGTGTAAAGAAGCTGAACGAAAATAAACCGACCGAAGACATGTCGAAAAGGTACCCCAAAATGGCGCAAGCATTGTCGCTTAGCCATGTGAGTTAGCCACGCTTGTGCCTGAGTTAGCCGCGTGGGTTTATCGCCAACCAACTTCATGCCAACGCTCAATTGAAAACGCCAATACCCTCCAAACCAGTCCCTGGGTGGTGTGTGAGCCTATCTTCCACACAGAGCGATACAATATAATGCCTAAGTGAAAGTGGTATCGTTTATGTATCTTTATTAATCAACAAAAGAAAGAACACAATTCCTCCAACACTTAAAAATACTTTCATGGAGATTGCTAAAATAATCCCTGGCGCCTTGCTGCCGGCTGTGCTTCTTCAATTGTTGTGGATTGGGAATCCGGTGATGGCCCAGGTTAAAAACCCAAAACAGTCAAGCCCTGTATGGCAGCCACCACCTACCCGGGATCCGCATACACCGGGTTATGTTTCGGCCACTGAGTTACCCGATTGCACAAACCCTTCCCCGGAAACCGATGGAAATTTTATCATTGGCCCTACTCACAAGCCCGCACCGGAAATGATGGTACAGGCAAATGTGCCGCAGGGAAGAGTGTATCAATTCAATATGAATTCGCAGGACAGTAAAATATACCCCGGCATCGCCCGCGAGCCCAATACCTTTGGCACGCCGGATCCCACAAACCCGGCTAAGTTAATAGTGACTACCAGCCACCCGGCTCCCTATACCCGCCACGTAGAAGTGTATGTGCCAAAACAATACGTTGCCGGTACCATGGCACCCTTCATTGTAGGTACTGATGGGCCCGACCATGCGTTGTTCACGGCACTTGATAACCTGATTGCTGAAGGCAAGGTGCCCGTAATGATTGCTATCTCCATCGGAAATGGGAGTGGAGATGCCCAGGGCAGTGAACGCGGATTGGAATACGATGCCATGTCGGGTACTTATGCTGAGTTCGTGGAACAGGAAGTGTTGCCGCTGGTGGAAAGTAAATGCCAGGTGAAACTTACCAAAGATCCTGAAGGCCGTGCCACCATGGGTGGCAGTTCCGGAGGTTCATGCGCCCTCATCATGGCGTGGTATTACCCGGAATTATATCATCGTGTGCTCACGTATTCGGGTACCTATGTGAATCAGCAGTGGCCCTATAACCCCGAAACACCCCACGGCGCCTGGGAATTTCATGAACACCTTATTCCGGATAGCCCCGCTAAGCCATTGCGCATTTGGATGGAAGTGGGTGATCGTGACCTGTTCAATCCGAATATCATGCGCGACAACATGCATGATTGGGTGGTGGCTAATGAAAAAATGGCAAAGGTTCTTGCAGCAAAAGGCTATCATTACCAGTTTGTTTTTGCCCGAAATGCCGGGCATGTAGATAGCAAAGTGAAACGGCAAACGCTGCCTGAAGCATTGGAATGGTTGTGGAAGGATTATCATCCGGTAAAAAATTAATGCCGTCTGTTTCTTTGGCAAACCTATGCCCCAGGTTCGTGGCACAAGAAACAGTTCTTCCCTAATCAAAGTTCAATAGAGACACAAACCATGGCGTAAGAAATAAAATTAATGTGGTTCGTGAGACACAAATCATAGCGGACAAGCAAATCACGGCGAGATGCAAGTGCCATCGGCACGACCGATTTTGTAACATGGGAATTTATTCCCTTGCATCAACCTCCCCAGGTTTTGGCAGATAACATAACACTTACGGACAAACGAAATAAAATTAATGTGGTTCGTGAGACACAAACCATGGCGGAAGTTCGTGAAATACAAACCATGGCGGAGTACGCCAAAAAGGAGCATATTTCCCTCATTCTTTTATAGAAGGAAATATTTTCAAAATCGCAACCGCTAATGTCTTTCCTTATTGTCATCACGCCGGGGTGCATGTTCTGGTCGGGGCGGCGGAGGCGGGTTTCTTAATTGGCGCACATGTGGCTGCTGATTCCGTATCGCTATTCTTCTTTCATTATTAGTATTCATTTGGTTAGCATCTTTTTGCTTAGCCACGGATTGTTTTCTTTCATTTACGGTATTTGCGGGTTGCTGTCTTAAATCAACCTGGTTCCTCTTTTCCGTATTCCGTCTGGTGATAGTCTTTTGTGGGATACTTGATTTTCTATTATTAGTAATATTGGATTTTCTATTTGTAATGGTACGATGCGCATTAGCATTTTGTTTCACCCGGTTTTTAGGTGTTGCAGCATGATGGTTGTTTATAGCTTTTTGCTGTACCAACGTTGCCGGACGTCCCTTATTCACTGAGGCAAATTGACGCCTGTCAGCTTTGGCAGCATCCCGATGCGATACCTGGACGGCTGTTGGCTTTAAGTGAGTTTCTCTTGCTGCTGCCAGTTCCTGACGGGTGGGTTTTACGGATACTCCGCCCCGTCCGTTAAAACTGGCCCTTTTGTTATTAACAATAGTATTTTCAGTTACCACTGTTCTGTTAACATAAGTATTATGAACAACAGAAGTATTTACTCTTGTAACGACTGTATTATACATGAAGGTTCTTCCATTCCATCTACCGCCATAATAACCACGGCCACCATAACCATACCCATAATCTATTCCGCCGTAGTAGCCTACGGTTCGTCCCCAATAACCAGCGTGCCACCTGTAATAAGGGCCTGAGTAATCGCAATAACCGGGAGTCCAATAAAAGCCGATTTCGGGAGGTAGTGCCCAATAACCGGGTACCCAATAATAGCCGCCATCACTATAAGCCCAATAACCAGGTATCCAGAGATAGCCGGGGCCGGGGCAATACGGTTGCTCATAAACGGGTAAGGGTGGAGGGCCAATTCTTATAGAAAGACTAACCTGCGCATTGGCATTAATTACCGTAAAAATGGTAATTAATAATGCCATAAAGAGCTTATTTATATTTTTCATAATAGGCA
>DATKQQ010000045.1:0-12457 GCA_035532615.1 Hanamia sp. | reverse complement strand
GGCAGTGTTAATGATATGTGCCGTGATTATTGGATATTTATCTACTTGTGCAATGGTTTGAATGTTAAGGATCTTTGTTTGTTAACTTATAAAAATATTCAGGATGATTTTATAGTATTTAATCGTGCTAAAACTATCAGGTCAAGGCGTTCGAATACTGAGCCCATCAGGATTGCACTAAAGGATGATTCAAAGCGTATAATTGCTAAATGGGGACAACATGAACTCTCACAAGACACCTACGTTTTCCCTCATTTAAAGCCCGCAATGACTCCACAAAAACAAAGAGATAATATCGCCACTTATACACTTGATAAACGAACACATGAAGCAAATAGCTATAGAACTTGGAATATTTAAACCAATAACGACCTATTATGCAAGGCATAGTTTCGCCACTATTTTAAAAAATAGCGGAGTATCTACAGAGTTTATAAGCGAAGCCTTGGTCACACATCCTTAGAAACCACAAAGAATTATTTAGCAGGATTTGAGAAGGATGCGCTAAGAAAGACGACAGATGTATTAACTTCATTCAAAAATAATTTGAAGATTGCATAAATAAGACCCAATGCCAGTAATTAAAACGGATGAATAACCAAAATCTAAATAGTGATTTTAAGATCGAGAATGACATGCTATTAATTCTTAAAGACATTAATAGCAGGTATATATAAAAACTTTTTTCTTTCGCTGTAAAACCCATAAATTTTTGAAGGTTCAAAACTTAAAAACTATTTATTTTTCTGTTTCAAAAGAATTATTCCCTGGGCTTCATACCCAAAGTCGGAATGCAAACCGATAAATTTCTCCTTCAAACGATAGGAAGTAGTATAACTCAATTTATTTTCTACAAATTCCTCTTTTGTAAGATACACGCCAGCTTACGGCCTTTGTATGCCAAAATATAATCTGCAAATTTTGAGTTTTTGCGCTTGCCGCCGATTTGTATTTTACCCGGAGCAATAGGATATTCACGATGCACTTTTACATCGGCATTAGCTTTTGGATTCCAGCCATTATCTTTTAACTTAGGATATGAGTTCTGCTCTTGTTTCTGCTTCGTTCATACTAATCTTTTATCAGGTTGATAATTAACTTTATCATCAATTCTTTTTCTTCTTTTGCACTTTGAGCCACCAGTAAAGCAATGGCGGTGAGGGCATTATCGTTTATTTTTGATTCACCAGATTGTTTGAAGCGATGTTTGTTTTTCTCCAAAAACCACACAAACAAAAATGCACCAATTCGTTTGTTGCCATCGCTGAACGAATGATTTTTAATAACGAAATAGAGTAAATGTGCTGCTTGTTCTTCAATGCTTGGGTAGAGGAATTGCCCGCCAAATGTTTGTACAATACTTTGAAGCTAACTTTTAAAACCACTGTCTTTTTCGTTCCCAAATAACTCAGCAGCTTCTTTTTTTGCCATCAGTTGTTTTTTCAATTCAGCTATAGCGGCTATGGCTTCATTATATTGAATTTCGTATGTGATGTTTTCGTTAAGATTATTTGTGGGCAAACTGTGGCTGTCGTATTGGTTTAGCAATACAAAACTTTTTGTATAGAGGCTCAGAATATCCAAAAGCCCTTTAGCTTCCTGCAATTGCAGGTTTTCTGTTTTAGCAGAGTTTTGTATGAGCGAAACGGCTTTTTCCAACTGTTGCATATTTTGCAACACCTGGTTCAATCTTTTTTCATTTAGGGAATATCCCGTTACCAAATAATCTTTTAAACGTTGTGTAGCCCATTGGCGAAACTGCGTGCCTTGTTGGGATTTTACCCGGTAACCAACTGATATGATTACATCAAGGTTGAAATATTGTGTTTTGTATTTTTTGCCATCCGAGGCAGTTGTCAAGGATTCCTTGACAACTAAAATCCTGCTTAATTCCTTTTCTTTGAAAATGTTATTTATGTGCAGACTTATATTTTGTTTGGTTTGTTTAAACAAGTGAGACATTTGTTGCTGAGTTAACCAAACCGTATCGTTTTCAAAAGCGACTTCAACTTGAGTTTGCTTATCTATTGTTTGATAGATGATTATTTCATTCATTATGCTTCTCGTTTAATGTTTACCAAATAATCTTTTAATTGCTGTGTTGCTCATTGCCGAAATTACTAATCATCTATATGGTTAATCTTTTGTTGGTTTTAACTCTCCATTAAAAGCTTTTTGTAAAACGGATTTTTTCAATTCTTCCAAGTAATTTATTTTTTCTGTAACTGGCAACTGATACTGCAGAGATTTTCGTAATTAAGAATGCAGAGATTTTGGCAACAAGGAATACACAATTACGGTTAAAGATAGATTAGTTTTTGTCATCATCAAAAATTGTTTTTCTGTTTTTCATTCTAAAGCTTTTTTTTTAAGATTTATAACTTCGCATTGATATAATAAACGGTCAAGTAATGCAGTTGCCAGTACTTCATCGTTAAGCATGGCAGCCCATTCTGTAGGTTTCTTGTTGGTAGTAACAATGAAGGATGTCTTCTCATAAAGATTATTTATAAAATTAAATAGAGTAACGGCATTAGTTTTTTCAACAGGGAAAAGCATAATATCATCAATAACGATCAGGTTGGCTTTTAATAATCTTTTATAGTCCGCTTTGGCTGATCGTGTAAAATCTTTCATTTTAAGCATATTGATCAGTTCCTCCATCGTTCTAAAATAAGCGTTGCATCCCTTGCTGATAGCGTCATTACAAAGACCGGCAGCAAGGAAAGTTTTTCCAGTGCCCGATGGCCCCATCAGAATAATATTATAAATCTGATCCAACCAGTTTAATTCCCTGAGTTGATTTAAGCGAACCTTCTTCAACCCGTTATCAAAACTATGATCGAAGGTGCTCAGATCGCAGGAACGGGGCAACCTTGCCGTCTTAAGACGCTTTTTAATATCGTTTTGTTCCCTGTGTTTTGCTTCTATGCCCAGCAGCCTGGCTGTGTATTCCAGGTATCCTGTTGCATTGGCTTCTGCTTCGGTAACCAATTGGTCAATCCGGTGGATGATTCCACCCATTTTAAATTGCTGGCAATACTGCCAGATGAGTTGCTTGTTGTCCATGATTTAAGGTTTGATTTTTAAAATTGTTTCGTAATCTTCGATTGAGCTGGTAGCAGGCTGAGTCAATGCTACCGCCGGTAATTTGCCTAACAGGTTCATATATACGATTTTGGAGCCTGGCTGGTGAAAAGAAAATTCATCCCTTCTAAACTGTTCTGCCACAGCTTTAAAGTCGTTGGCGCTTAATACCTGGTTGTCGCAACAATAATCCAGTGCCCTTTGAACAATGGTCTTTTCAGTATTTTCAATGACCTGCTTGAAGACAATAAACGCCATAAAGAAAAAAGATAAGAGTGCTTTTTGCATAAGCCATTCCGATATAGGTAAATGCAAATAACATGATCCCTGAAACAAATATTTTCTTCATGCTTAATCTATCAGCCAATATGCCTATTGGATAAGAAAAGATTACATAAATATTTTATAGAACCACATAAAGCAACAAATTTTATTATTTTTTATTTTATCCGGAATTCCATTTTTAAAAAAATTGATAATACTAACTTAACGTTGGCGTAAAGTTGAGGTAACATTGGTAGGCGACTTTTGCATCGAAATAAAAAAAATATTATGTTCAAAATGTTTACCAAAATGCGATCATTTGTAATCGTATTATGCTTTGGATTATTGTTGAGTAATAATAGTCTGAAAGCTCAATTCGTTTCAAGTTCTGACTCTGCCTTCAAAGCAGGAAGCCCTAACTCAGGCAAATTATGGGGTTATATGTTTGGTGATTATTATTATAAAGCCCAGGCCGACTCCCTGAACCGGGGCGGTGGCAATCAATATACAGGTGTCCCTAAAGGCAGAAATGCCTTTCAAATCAGGAGACTTTATCTGGGTTATAACTATAATATTACCAAAAAATTTGCTGCTGAAGTATTACTTGAAGCGGTACCGGGAGAATCACTAACTGACAGTAAACTCGCTTTTTATGTAAAGCTTGCAAATCTTCGCATTAAAGATGTCTGGAAAGGTACAGATCTTGTTCTTGGCCAGGTATCAACAGTTGGTTTCACTATGTCGTCTGAACCAATATGGGGTTATCGCTCTATAGAAAAGACCATTCTGGATAACCGCGGAACACCTTCTTATGATTTAGGAGCTGCATTGCAGGGGAAGTTCGATCCAAAAACAGGAAATTTTGGTTATGATGTAATGGTAGGTAACGGCACCGGAGCAAAACCCGAAAACGATAATTATAAATGGTTATCCGGAGATATTTGGGGGAAATTCTTTGATAAAAAGCTATATGTCAACCTATATATGGATTATAACGGTTCTGCCCCCATTTCCGGTATGAAGCAATCAAGGAGCATGATCAAAGGCTTCGTGGCATATACTGTTCCAAAATTCACTCTTGGGGTAGAAGCATATAATAACACACTTAAAAACGGTGACCAGGCGACAGAAATTGCAACAGGCAACGTTGATTTCCTCACTGTGCAGGCCAAGGGCGTTTCAATTTTTACCCACGGAACCATTGTAAAAGACAAATTAAATTTCTTTGCCCGCTACGATGCTTTAAATCCGGACAATAAAATTAACAACAGCATTTATAACAAATACGTTCAAACGACATCAGGTTATACCGATCCTTCCACAAAAGAAAATTTTATAACTGCAGGGTTGGATTATACTCCGATTAAAAATGTACACTTTATGCCTAATATCTGGACTGATACTTACAAAAATCAGGGCTTTACGCCAAAATACACAGGTACTGATTTTGTTTACAGGCTCACTTTTTATTTTATATTTGGAAAGTAAATAACAATTCTGATATTATAAAGTATATCAATTTTTAAACATCAATTAATCTTAAAAAAAATAATCATGAAATTAAAATCAAAAATCAAAAGTATCTTTTTCGCCGTTTCTGCTTTAGCAGTTTTAGGTACTGTTACTACAGGATGTAATAGCGGTTCTTCCAATAAAAGCGCTTCCTCAGATTCCACTGCCAGCTCTACCTCAGGCAGTGCAGATAAAACACTATTAGGCGCCGGAAGCACTTTCGTTTATCCATTATTTTCCAAACAATTTTCTGAATATACCGCGCTTAACGGTTTAAAAATAAATTACCAGGCAATTGGTTCCGGTGGAGGTATTCTTCAGTTAACGAATAAGACAGTAGATTTCGGAGATTCAGATGCTCCATTGACCGAAGAGCAGGCTCAGAAAATAGGCGTGCCCGTGTTACATATTCCTATGTGTTCAGGCGCAGTGGTGATGAGCTATAATTTGCCAGAAGTAAAAGATACACTCAAACTTACTCCGGACGTGATTGCAAATATCTATCTTGGCAAAATCACCAAATGGAATGATCCAAAAATTGCTGCCATCAATCCTGGAGTAAAATTGCCGGCAACGGCCGTTTTAGTTGCTCATCGTTCAGATGGCAGTGGGACTACTAATATTTTTACAGATTATCTTTCTAAAGTAAATGCTGAATGGAGTACCAAAGTTGGTAAAGGAACTTCTGTTAACTGGCCAACAGGCCTTGGTGGTAAAGGAAATCCCGGCGTATCAGGAATCATAAAAGAAACCCCGGGGGGTATTGGATATATTGAATTAGCTTATGCAATCCAGAATAATTTGCCTTATGCAAAAGTGCAAAACAAATCAGGGAATTATATCGTACCAAATATAGCCTCAACAAGCGCTTCCAGTAATGTCAAATTACCGGCTGATTCAAAAATTTTCATCGGTAATACAGATGCTCCTGATGGTTATCCTATTAGTGGATTTACCTGGGCTTTGATTTACCAGGAACAGGCATATAATAACCATTCCGAGGACAGAGCAAAGGATCTTTTGAACTTATTCTGGTGGGAAATTCACAATGGCCAGCAATATTGCCAGGGTTTGGATTATGCTCCACTGTCTCCGGCTGCCGTAACAGTTGCTGAAAATATTCTTAAATCTGCTACCTATAATGGTAAAGCTATATTGCAATAAATTTCTATTAATATTGCATTGAAATTTTCACCCATAAAATCCGGAATTTCCCGCAAAAATAATTTGATGCGGGAAATTTCTTCTATAACGAATATGATGAATGTTTGGAAAGCAGTAAAAATAAAACGATCTGTAAAACAAATTCGTGCAGAAAAATTTTTCAGGGCATCACTCGTACTGATTTCATTAAGCATTCTTGTGATAGTGATTGCCTTTTTATTTACTTTAGTTGTTCAGTCATTACCATCAATAAAAGCGTTGGGCTTTGGTTTTTTGATTGGTAAAACATGGGATCCGGTGCATAATATCTATGGCACTTATCCCTTTTTGTTGGGAACATTATTAACGTCGTTTTTGGCACTAATTATTTCTATCCCTTTTTCATTTGCTACGGCTATTTTTTTAGGCGAATATTATCCAAGGGGTTGGTTTTCTGATTTTTTAAAAAATGCGATAGAATTAATTGCAGCAGTTCCATCTGTAATTTATGGTTTTTGGGGCTTGTTCGTGCTGGTGCCGATTGTAAGAAGTTTAGAATTGAAAATTGGCGTAACTCCTTATGGTATCGGGATATTTGCTGCATCCTTAATTTTAACCATCATGATTATTCCCTACGCCGCATCTTTAGGAAGGGAGATGGTACGAATGGTTCCATCATCATTAAAGGAAGCCGCGTATTCATTAGGTGCAACGAGATATGAAGTGATCAGGGACGTGATCTTGCCGTATTCCAGGTCGGGATTATTAGCAGGAGTTTTATTATCGCTCGGTAGAGCGTTAGGCGAAACCATGGCGGTAACAATGGTTATCGGCAACACCAGCGTGATACCAAATAGTATTTTTGCCCCGGGGAATACAATGGCCAGTGTAATTGCAAATGAATTTACAGAAGCTGCGAGCAGCCTTTACTTATCTGCATTAATTGAGATTGGACTGGTATTGTTCCTGGTTACTGTAGTTATTAATATGATTGGAAAAAGAATTATTAAAAGATTTACTACTGAATAAAAATGAAGCCGAACATACCATACAGGTTAGGTAAAAGCAGATTTTTCAAAGGGTTGATCATTGTACTTTCTGTACTTTGTACAGTTCCTTTATTTATAATTCTTATTTATATACTAAAAGAAGGTTTTAGCAAAATAAGCTGGCATTTCCTGGTTAACATGCCTAAGCCTGTAGGTGAAACCGGCGGTGGTATTGCCAATGCACTAGTTGGAAGTTTATTGATCGTTTTTTATGCGGCGCTTATTGCAATTCCTCTGGGTGTTATGTGCGGTATTTATTTGAGTGAAAACCGGAATACAAGATTGGCAAACTGGACAAGGCTTTCCGTAGATGTATTGCAGGGAACCCCTTCCATCGTTATGGGGATTGTGGTGTATTTCTGGGTCGTTAAACCTTTTCATACATTTTCAGCGCTTTCGGGAAGCATAGCACTGGCAATAATGATGTTGCCGATTGTAGTTCGATCCACTGAAGAAACTTTAAAACTCTTACCTGATACTTTAAAAGAAGCGGGGCTTGCTTTAGGGTTGCCTTATCATAAAGTTATATTGAGAATTATTTTGCCTTGCGGCATCAGTGGCATTTTGTCCGGAGTCATATTGGCTGTTGCAAGAATAGCGGGCGAAACAGCTCCGTTATTATTTACCGCATTTGGAAATCCGTATTTTTCCACCAATATTTTTAAACCAATGCAAAGCTTACCCCTGTTGATCTTTAACTACGCAACAAGCGCTTATGAAGATTGGCATGACCTTGCATGGGGAGCGGCGCTTATTTTATTGATATGGGTGTTATTATTAAATATTATTACTAAGATCATAACCCGAAAATGGAGAGTACAATTTTAAAAACGATTAATTTCAATGCTTACTTTGGCGAAAATCGTGTTGTAAAAGAAGTAAATATTGAGATCCCGAAAAACAATGTGATTGCGGTGATGGGTCCTTCCGGCTGCGGAAAAACAACCTTTCTTCGTTGTATTAACAGAATGCACGAATTAATTGAAGGCACATCAACTAGTGGGACCATGCTGCTTAATAACGAAGATATTTACAGTATGCATCCCATTTTGGTACGGCATAAAATAGGAATGGTATTCCAGCGCCCTAATCCATTTCCCAATTTGAGTATTTATGATAATGTAATAGCCGGATACAAACTTAATGGTATGAAAATATCGAAGCCTGACAGAGATGCAATTGTTGAACATTCTTTACAAAAAGCATCTCTCTGGAATGAAGTAAAAGAATCCCTCAATAAAAAAGGAACATTTTTATCAGGAGGGCAACAACAGCGCTTATGCATTGCAAGGGCAATAGCGATGGAGCCGGATGTGTTGTTGCTTGATGAACCTACTTCTGCACTGGATCCTATTTCCACATCCAGTATAGAAGTATTGATGCAGGAACTAAAGAAAAACTATACCCTTGTAGTAGTAACTCACAATATGCAACAAGCCGCCAGGGTTAGTGATAAAACTGCATTTTTTTATCTTGGAGAATTAATTGAATATGATATCACCAAAAATATGTTCACTAACCCAAAGGATACACGTACCCAAAATTATATCACCGGTAGGTTTAGTTGAATGACTTAAAAATTAAAAAAATATGACTCAATTTGAAATAGAAATCCAGGATGTAAAATCGGAAGTAATTAATATGTGGCAATTAGTTCTTTCGCAATTAACCAAGGCTAAAGAAGCCATGCTTGCATTTGACAAAGACCTTGCCCGCGAAGTAATGGCCCGTGAAAAAAGGGTCAATGCACTTGAATTGAAAATAGACAGAGATTGCGAAAACATCTTTGCCCTTTATTGCCCGGTGGCTATAGATTTGCGGTTTTTATTGGCCGTACTTAAAATTAATACTAACCTCGAGCGGATTGGTGATATTGCTGATGGCATCGCGAGGTACATTGCATATTCACCTGTAAAATTTAATACAGGTTTTTTGGAATCAAGCCGGTTAATTGAAATGTATAATGGCTCTATAAGCATACTATCCGATACACAGGCTTCTTTTGAGTTTGAAAATACAATTCTTGCGCGGACGATCTTTTCCAGGGATGATGTTCTGGATACGATAAACAAAAAAGCAGATGATAATATCGCTAAATATATTCACGAAGACCTCAATAACATCAATGAAGCACTCAATATACTTTCAATCATTAGAAAGCTCGAAAGGGTAGGTGATCAATCAAAAAATATTGCAGAAGAAATTATATTTTATGTAGAAGCAAAAGTGCTGAAACATCAATAAAAAATGATGCTTGTAAACATCTGAGAAATAATTAAAAAAAGAATAAACTCAAACAGATATCATAAGCTGTAATTAGGTCCAGGAAAGGTCTGTTATAAGCAAAACAGGATTCTATGCTGTACAACCTTATATTTCTATAAGGAGGTTTTATCTTTATTCTCTTCAATTCCCTGACTTAGTAAACCAACAAATATTACCGATTTTTATTTTTAAAATCGTTATAACTATCATGCATAAACAAATATTATTCTCATAATAATTTGTCAAGAACATGAAAACAATTCCATGATATTCCCATAACAGGAAGGTAACATTAGAACCTTCTCTTTGCAAATCAAATATCCAGATTAGTGGTGCAGTGGAATCTTCCAATATTAAGAAATTGTAAAGACGCTAAATTAAATAGCTATTTGCTATAAGTTTGCATGCAAATGAATTATGAAACAAAATCACGCACTATATTAATAGCCGATGATGAGCCTGACATTTTAGAAATACTTGAGTATAATCTGCAGGCACAGGGTTATCATGTAATCGTAGCTAATAATGGCAACGCAGCCATTGAACTTGCAAAACATCACAAACCTGATCTGATCATTCTGGATGTAATGATGCCAGGTAAAACGGGATTTGAAGTCTGCAAAATTCTGCGCATTCTTCCAGAATTTCAAAATACCATTATTATATTTTTGACAGCGCTGAATGATGACCGTACGCAAATAAAAGGATTAGAAACCGGGGGAGATGATTATATTACCAAGCCAATAAGCCCCAATGTTTTATTAAGCCGTGTAAACGCCCTTTTTAGAAGAATAATAAAAGAAACAGGAAGTGTATTGCAGATAGGGGATATTTTAATTGACCGGGAGAAATATATTGTTACCTCCAATAATGAACAAATTATTCTTGCACGCAAAGAATTTGAATTACTCGCGCTCCTTGCATCAAAACCTGCAAAGGTATTTTTACGAAATGAAATTTTGCAAAAGGTATGGGGAACCGAAGTTATCGTGGGTGATCGAACTATTGACGTACATATCAGAAAGATTCGACAGAAATTAGGTGATGACTGTATAACCACCGTGAAAGGAGTCGGATACAAATTTACGATGTAGCCTTAAAAAAATGTTAAGTAAAAACTTTTCACCTCAACAGGCGTCTATTGTCACTGCTATCCCAATTAGTGCATTGGGAAGCGTGGCTTTTTACATTTACAGCGGAGATATCAGTTTGTCAATTATTTTTTTATTTTCTTTAGTAATAGTCTCGTATTTCATAATTTATTTCACCATTCAGCGATTTATTTACCGGAAAATAAAATTGATTTATAAATTGATTTATCAAACCAAGGCAAGCAAGAAAGAAGAATTTTATTTTAAAAATATTTTGCCACAAAAATCAATTGAAGAAGTAAATGAAGACGTGGAACAATGGGCCGCACAACATAAAGAAGAAATAGAATTTTTGAGAAAGAATGAATTGTTTCGAAAAGAATTTTTGCTTAATCTTTCCCACGAATTGAAAACGCCGGTTTTTGCCATCCAGGGGTATGTGGACACTTTATTGAATGGAACATTGGATAATACCGCCATTAATAAAAAATTTCTGGCCAATACTTCAAAAAATGTGGACAGGCTTGTAAATTTATTAGATGATCTGGATGAAATTACTAAACTGGAAAGCGGTGATTTATTACTATACAAAACTAATTTCATTATCCAGGATCTTATTAAGGAAGTTTTTGAATCTCTTTCAATAAAAGCTGATGAACATAAAATAAAATGCTTTATAAAAAGTGGCTGTGAATTACCACTAACTATTTATGCTGACAAAGAAAAAATTAGAATGGTCATTATAAATCTTGTTGATAATGCCATAAAATACGGTAAGCAAAATGGTACTATTGAAGGAAGCGCCTATAAGATCGATGGGGAAAAAATATTGATAGAGATCAGTGATGATGGCTATGGAATATCAGAAGAACATTTACCAAGGATCTTTGAAAGATTTTACCGGACAGATCTTGCCCGGACTCGTAAAGCGGGTGGAAGCGGATTGGGTTTATCTATTGTGAAACATATTATTGAGGCGCATGACGATACCGTACACGTAAGAAGTAAAATTGATGTTGGGACTACATTTGGTTTTATTTTACCTTCAGCAAAAAATTAAAGCAACTTGTGAAATGGATATTTTCCTTCATTAGAACTGACAATATTAAAAGTTCGCTTGCTATGACGTTACCCTTCCTTTTGTATTGAATTATTATTCTACTGCTTTTTATCTGCAAATACTTTCCTTTTTTAGCATTCCGAAGACTTCGGCTCAACCCTATTATGCCTCTGATGAAGTGACTTCGCCGCGGTTCATAGGCCCTTTTGCAAAAAGACGAAAGAGCCCGAATGGCAGAAAAATTACCAGTTCGTTTCCTTCGGGACATTCGACTGTTGCTTTTGCGGTGGCTACTGTTTTCGCATCGGAACATAAAGATAAACCTGAAGTGCCATTCATTGCATACACTGCAGCTTCACTGATTGGTATCAGTCGCTTTACTGAAAACAAACACTGGGTGACTGATGTGGTAACAGGTGCTGCTATTGGATATTTGTCGGGTAAATTAGTTGTAAATAATTACCATCGTTTTAATAGACGTACATCCAACATACAAAAGAAAAATTCAATTTCGTTTACACTAAATTATTCTTTTGGACATTTAGAACCGGGAATGGTTTATCATTTCTGGTAATCCATTTTTTTAAAATTTTCATGACAAAAAAGAAGCACGGAATAATTTTCTAATAAATTTCTAATATTTGAGTTTCTTATTTGCAAAAACTTCTTCATTGATTCTATCTTTGTAGAAAATAATGCTGAACTTATAGTCAGATTCAAACTATGAAAAAAATTATAACATTCTTATTGACACTATTGTTTCTATTAATTACTCAGGAAGCATTTCCACAGGATAATTACGAGATTCAGGTATATGGTTCAGAGACTGTAGCACCAAAGGCCACTATGGTGGAACTTCACAGTAATTATACCACTGATGGTAGTATCTCGGAAGAGAATGGCGTACTCCCCACCCATCACATAGTACATGAAACGATAGAAATAACACATGGGTTTACAAACTGGTTTGAAGTAGGATTTTATTT
>DATKQQ010000044.1:0-3742 GCA_035532615.1 Hanamia sp. | reverse complement strand
AGGTTTACCACCTCCAAAAGCATGGGGGATCCTGTTTTGATGGAACAGTTGGAAGAGGTGCTTAAACATTATCGTTTTGATGTAATTAGTTTTAATAACAGCCTTCACGGCCGCGGCTATACGGCAGAAGAATATGCGGCGTATATCCCTGCCGTTTATAAATTGTTACTTAAATACGGCAATCCGAAAATTCAATGGGTGAATACGACTGCCGAGCGTGACAACCTCAATCTTCAAATAACAGATGCCTTTAATGCCAATATTGTGAAGCGCAACCATTACGTGGAAGCATTTGCACATAGTAAAAGCATCCCGGTTATCGACCACTATTCATTATCAATCGCCCACCCGGAATTTTACAGGAATGACGGCGTGCATTTTATACCGGAAGGCGTTGCGGCGGAAAGCAAAAATGTAACACAGGGTATTTTGACTTTATTAAAATAATAAACACAAGGTGTTTGTTGTCGCTCAATTATATTCTTCGTTTAGCCTTCTGCGTTAGTTATGTTTTCTGTAAGCCGAATAACTAATACCATTATGAAAGAGTTTTTAAAGTAAAAATGCGGCAGTATTTACATCTCAATTTTCCTACAATCTTCAGGACAAATTTCAGTTATTTGTAAACGGTAAAAAATACGATTTCACCGGATGAAAAAGGTTTTATCATAAAAGATTTTACCCTGATTTTCACTTTATATAAAGCAAGATAAATTCGTGTAAGCGCCCAAAAAACCTGGAAGATTACCCACGGTCATCCGTTGAAGGCCAGTCTGTATGAATGTTTGCAGATGCCTTTATATAAAGTGACAAGCAAGCAGGTTCCATGGCCAGATGAGATAGCGGGTTATTAATAAAAGGGATTGATCTTATTTTCTGAATTTACTAACTGGTTGCAGCGATTCTTTTTTTCGTTCACAGCAGTTCTGTATGCTTTCGGTGATTTCCCGTTTATTTTTTTAAAAAGGCGTGAGAAATAAAATGAATCATCATAACCGATTTTATCAGCAATTTCACTTATTCTTAAATCAGTTTGGCTTAGTAACTGGCAGGCATATTGGATTTTTAATTTGATAAAATAATCAATGGGCGATGCTCCGATTTTCTTCCTGAACAAACTTGAATAATGAGACCCCGAAAGTTTAAGACGTTCTGCAAAATCATCTACAGAAAGCGTTTTCTCAATATTAGCTCTCATGTACGAAATAGATTCTTCAATTGGATCAGTTTTTAAATTGGCTTGAATAAGAATCGGCTGGCATAGAAAAAAAGTCAGGAACCTGTAAAGACAAAGGTTGGCAAATGCGAGATTATTATCAGAATATCCTGATGCAAGTGCATTATATATTTCAAACCATTGGTCAATAATTTTTTTATTGTATTCTATACCAGTAGGCTGTTCATAGTCTTCTGTATGCATCCATTCGTTCAGTTGTTTCACCTTGTGTCCGCTGAAGTGAACCCAATAGATACTCCATGGATGGTGCAGGTCAGCCTGGTAGATATGAAACTTGCCGGGCGGCAAGATTATAAATTGATTGGCATTTAATGTATAGCTCTTGGTGGCCGTTTGATAATGTCCCCTTCCTTCTACACAATAGATAAGGATATTATCCGGGCAGCCATATTGCCGTTCGCGGTAATGAAACTTTGCCTTTGGAAAATAGCCAATATGTGTTATAAACAGGCTATCTATAAATTTCTTTTTGCTAAGCCTGTTTACGACAATCTCCCTCGGAACATTGATTTGTTTTTCTCCTAAAAAACCATCCTTTATTTTCTTCTCGGGCATTATCTTCTGTTTGAAATAAATTCTATTGCTGGAAGCAAGATAACCATAACTTGAATAAAAGCAATTAGGGAAATAATCGGATTGTCCATAATTATAGTAGAATATTCTATAGTTTGATGGATACCGAAGGCCTATTTTTATAAAATATTATCAGGGAGTTTTTCTATGATTAATATTGTTAAAAACAAAACATATTTAAAGTGATTTAACGGGTACGTCATCTTCATTAAAAGATAGGTTGAAATGAAACTATTAACAGATAAAATAATTTTCCTTACAGGTGGAGCCCAGGGCATAGGATATGAATGCGCCAAAGTGTATGCCGCGGAAGGTGCGAAAGTAATTATTGCAGAAAAAGATAAGAGCGTGTTAAAAGAGGCAATGCATCAACTGGGAGATTTACACCTCGGCATTGGTTGCGACGTGGCAAACGCGATGGATGTAAAAAACGCCATTGAAAAAGCTTTGGCTTCGTATGGACGCATTGATGCTATTCATAATAACGCCGGCATTGCCAATCCATCTAAACCATTGCATGAAACCTCGGAACCCGAATGGAATGATTTGATGAATATAAACCTGAAAGGAATTTATCATACGGTGAAATATGGCTTTGATGCTTTGAAAAATTCACAGGGATGTATATTAAATACCAGCAGCCTTGTAGGGGAAATTGGGCAGGAAATGCACGCTGCTTATACGGCGACAAAAGGCGGAATAAATGCCTTGACCAAATCTATGGCATTAGATTATGCAAAATATAAAATAAGGGTAAACGCTGTAAGTCCCGCAGGCGTGTGGACTCCCATGCTTCGCAAATGGAATGATGAACAACCCGCCGATGTGAATATGTCGAAATACCTGGATGATATTCATCCGTTGGGATATTGCCCCGATGGCGACGTGGTAGCAGATGTTTGTGCTTTCCTGTTATCAGATAAAGCACGTTTTATCACAGGTTGCATTATGCCGGTAAGTGGTGGTGCAGAGTTGGGTTATAGAAATCTAAATGGCGAATACCATGCAGGGGATACTGACAAATTAAATAAAAAACAATAAATAAGAAACCATGAAAAAACTTTGTTTACTATTCATCAGCTTTTTCTTTTTGTCAGCACTTATTCAAGCTCAGTCAACGCCGGAGGTGGCTGCCAATATTAAGACCAATAACAAGATTATGGATGGCTTTATGGACTTGCGTTTCGGCATGTTCATCCATTGGGGACCCGTAACGTTGAGAGGCACAGAAATAGGATGGTCAAGGGGAAACCAGGTACCGGTAAAAGACTATGATAATTTATACAAAGAATTTGATCCCGTTTTGTTCAATGCAGATAAATGGGTAAAGACTGCCAAAGATGCCGGCATGAAATATCTAACCATCACGGCTAAACATCACGATGGTTTTTGCCTGTGGCCAACTGCATTTACGGATCATAATATCATGCACTCACCATACAAAAAAGATATTGTAGGAGAGTTGGCCAAAGCATGTAAAAAGCAAGGTATCAAATTTTGTATTTATTTTTCCGTACTTGATTGGTATGATCCAAATTACCCTAATCATTTACCAGGACAGAAAGAAATAGATCCGAAAGCCAACATGGATAAATTTGTAAATACTACTATGAAAGGAGAATTAAAAGAATTGATAACCCGCTATCATCCTTATATGCTATGGTTTGATGGAGATTGGGAAAAACCATGGACGCAGGGATACGCCTTAGAGATTTATAATTTTTTAAAACATTTAGATCCAAACGTAATTATTAATAACAGATTAGGCAAAGGAGACAATACAGAAATCACTGCTGCATCTGTAGGTGATTATGCTACACCGGAACAAAAAGTAGGTACCATCAACATGCAATATCCCTGGGAATCCTGTATTACGATCGGTACGCAATGGTCTTGGAAACCCAATGATAAAATAAAATCAGTGCGACGTTG
>DATKQQ010000043.1:0-3182 GCA_035532615.1 Hanamia sp. | reverse complement strand
TAGCTTTTGGCTAAAGCCAGGAAACCCGACCACAATTCCACTAACTAAAGTTAGTGGCAATTGACACACGACATCAAGGGCAAAACAGCGAATTATTTAACTTAAAAAAACTCACTAATTTACCCCTTGCAAAGTATAAATCAATCATCCACTCGACACAAAGTTATATTTCAGGAATTGACTACAAAATAAATGTTCCCGGGAAATATGTAAGTGTTTGAATAAAACAGCAAAGGTGTAGGCACTTCAAACCAAAGTTTGCTCAAAACAATCTGAAGTTTGCTCAGGAATTGGCGCGAATTAAAATTATTTCACAAATTTATCCTCTTCAAACGATAAAGTATTCTCAAATATTCCTCCATTATTTTCACAGGGAGCGATATTTCTTAATTTTGTAAATCAATTTTTATATGATTCATTTTTCTGCACGTAATTTCAACAGGGCGTTATTAATTTCCTTTCTTTTTATCGGTTTAATGATAACTGCCAGAGTTTGGTATTCCGAAACATGGAGGTATATATTTATCGCATGGAATCTTTTCCTGGGGTGGATACCATATCTATTAAGCAATTATTTCAAGGACTTTAAAAATTCTGCACTTTGGAAACAGGGCTGTTTGTTTTTTTGCTGGGTTTTATTTTTGCCGAATGCCCTATACATGGTTACCGATTTAATTCATCTGAGGGCCTTTACAAATGTTCCTTTATGGTATGATGCATGCTTGTTGTTTGCGGCGGCCTTTACAGGAATCATGATGGCATTTATTTCTATCAGGAAAGCTGAATTATTCTTAAAGGAAAAATTCAATTATAAAATAATAAAATTCTTCGTTCCACTCATGTTGTTCATGTCGTCTTTTGGTGTTTATCTCGGACGTTTTGAAAGGTGGAATAGCTGGGATATCTTCATAAATCCGGTCGGCTTGGGAGCTAATATCCTTTCCTGCATTGTATCGCCTTTGGCGAATTATAAAGTTTGGGCCACCACCATCATTTTTACAGGGATTTTTTCAATGCTTTATTTTTTTATATGCCCGGTCAATACCGGAACAAATAAGAAATGGGCAGAATGAGACTTCCCCCTTTTTTGTACTTGCCATTCCAATTGTGGCCATTCTAAGTTTTCTTTTTTAAATAAATTATAAAGGCAACATAATAATAAGGTTCTTCGAAGTTCCGGATTTTTTTTTGAGGGGATATCTGGGAATTCTCGTCCCAGTAATGGTCAACACCTACAAAGTCGAACAGGTTCCAATCAACCTGTTCCCAAATCAGCGAAGCGTACCTAACCTTACCGTGAAACACTTCCCGAACGGCCTTGGTGGCTTTCGCTAAGAACTCATTAAGCGGTTTATTGTGTCTGCCACGACGGACTATGTCCTCCGTAAATACGTTTTTTAGCCTATGCATGAACGTTCGGCCTGGTATGATCCCTGCATGAAAAGCGTGAGTTCCGAATTCATGATAAGAATTAATCTGCCTGGATACCGCTCATGCAAGGTATCGGCTGCTATCGCAGCATTAACAAGATAGCTGAGTGTAACTTCCGGACTCTTGATCCATAGTTCAGGCGAGAGCCATACTTCGAGACCCCTGCTTCAAAGCGTCTTCGGCAGTTACTATCAACCTGCTAATATCGACGCCACAAATCCTGATAGCATTACAGTGTAGGTCATTTTTAATAATTTCTATCTCACGATGTACAATTTTTAGGTCAAAATCAGGCCGCCAATTGATCCCCATCACACGACCAACATCATAAGAAACGCCTTTTCTTCTCATAGAAGAATTCCTTTTTATTTCCTTGCCTTGATGCGTATTTCGCGTGACTCCTAATACTAATTTGCGCCAGTGAGGTGCTGGTCTTTCAAAATTTTTATTCATCATCCCAAAAGGACTCAATTATATTCCGGGTGATGGTTTTTGTAGAATTGTTTTTGGTTGAGCAAGAAAATCAGCAACTATCCATGCAGTTCCACATATAGCCAGGTTTTCGGTGTTACCGGCCCAATTGAACATTTTACCCGGATCACCAATCAGTATAGGTAACCAGACAAAAACACCAAAACAAATAATCATAATTGTAATTAACGTCGCTGTTAATAATGCAAGCCTGCCGGTAAATATGGAAATAGCGGCGAGCGCAAATGCAATGGTAGTTACAACTGCCCAAAACTTTTGCCCCAGGGGAATCCACTTAGGAACAAAATCCGCTGTTGCGGAGAGATATAAAGCTTGTTCAAGTGTGAATGAAATGATGCATATTCCGAAGAAGATAATTCCCAACCTCGCTATCCTTGTTTTGGCAACCGAATTACCGGTTCCCATTGAAGAATAAACTACCATCGCTCCCGATACCAGGGAAAATTGTTCAAAAAAGTTTCCCCACCCATCATAAACCAAAGGCGTCTTAATGATAAACGGCACCCATAGTAAAGCAAAAAAAAGATAGACAAGGAAAAGTATAATGGCCCCCACTTTTGCTGTTTTCTTCCATTGCACAGCAATACCACCAACGAGTTCAAAGATTGCTACAATAGATACGAATACTTCGGGGTGAGATATATTGCCAAGAGCCCGCACCTGCTGCCAGGTGTTGAACTCATGCCATACTAATCCTATGATGCCAAAAATGATGGCTGCCAATCCATACACATGGCGACCGAGTTGTAGTTTCATGATAATAACTTTATCTCAAATTTTGAATATTTTAGTTTTTGGTAGTTTCTCAATTTAAAAGGTTATGTGTTCATGCAGTACAAATTCATTCGTAAAATTAGTAAACTTCTTTTAATTCATCACCTGATTTTGTTGCAGCACTCTGGGGCATATTTAAATCCTTTTGCTGTTTAGATTTGAACCATAATTCTTCAATTGTCAAATCTGTTTTTTTCAATTCTACCGGCAATCCCCCATCGTTAATAATAGCTACTTTATATCGTCTAATTGGTTCATAAGGTCCTACGAATTTCTGCAAACAGAAATAAACCCTTTGGGGAAAGAGCAGGAATATTCATTAATTTTATTGTATGAAATTTAAAGATAAGTTTTCCGAGCATTATGCGGATTTTTTATCAGGCCAGTATGACTGTATAGACCGCATTGTATTGAACGCGTATTATCCCAAACTATTAAGCGGAGGAGGAGTACGTGATTGGTGGCGCCTGCTTCATGGAAGTGAT
>DATKQQ010000042.1:0-60165 GCA_035532615.1 Hanamia sp. | reverse complement strand
TACATCATCATTGTAGTAAAGAAAGATTACAAGGGTATTTGGATGAATACCACTATAGATATAATCGGAGAAATAATATGGACACAATTTTTCACAAACTGATTGAAAGAATGGTAAAAAATAATCCAAAGAGAATTGGTGGCAAAAAATAAAAGTTTGGGCGGCCTAAGCGTATATACCTATTCAATTAATAGTATCATTGAAATTCCTTATTTCACAAATCTTATATGATTACATTATCCCGTTTGCACTAACTTTGATATCCTCAATTTATTAAAATGAACGAAATTGATCTTTCACCTCAAACATTAACTGCGAAGGACTTTGCTACCGATCAGGAGGTAAGGTGGTGTCCAGGATGCGGAGATTACTCTATCCTATCACAAGTTCAAAAAGTATTTCCCACATTAGGAATTCCCCGGGAAAATTTTGTAATCATTTCCGGAATCGGTTGCAGCAGCCGTTTTCCTTATTATATGAATACTTATGGGATACATAGCATTCACGGGCGTGCAACCGCTATTGCAAGTGGATTAAAGGCGAGCAGACCTGAATTGAGCGTATGGATTGTAACTGGCGATGGAGATTGTCTGAGTATTGGCGGTAATCATACCATACATTTATTACGACGTAATTTTGATGTAAATATTTTACTCTTTAACAATGAAATCTATGGGTTGACAAAGGGTCAATATTCACCTACAAGTGAACAAAAAAAAATCACGAAAAGCTCACCAATGGGAAGTATTGATCATCCTTTTAATCCTCCTGCTTTAGCCCTGGGAGCCGATGCTACTTTTGTGGCCCGCACAATGGACAGAGACCCAAAACATTTGCAGGAAATGCTTTTGAGATCAGCTCATCATAAAGGTTCTTCTTTCCTGGAAATTTATCAGAATTGTAATATTTTTAATGATGGTGCTTTTGAAATTTTCACTGATAAAAAATCAAAAGCTGAAGAAACAATATTTTTATCACAAGGGCAACCGTTGGTTTTTGGAGCAGCAAAAAATAAAGGAATTAAATTGAATGGTTTACATCCGGAGGTAGTAGAATTAAACGGAGGAATAAGTGAAAATGATTTATGGATTCACGATGAAAAGGATTTTTATAAAGCTCAGATTCTTACAAGACTTTTTGATCACCCAAAAACAGATCATATTTTTCCAAGACCGTTTGGCGTCTTTTATGAAACAGAAAGAGCCTGTTACGAAGAAACAATGACAATACAAATTGAAGAAGCAAAATCTAAAAAGGAAATAGATTTAGACAAGCTGTTACGCGGAAGAGAAATTTGGACTATTATTGAATAGAACCAGATTAATTTTTATTATTCAAAAACACAAATGGCTTCAAAATCTTATTTCCCAAAGTCTCTCTAACTACTTTTTTGTTGGAGGAAACCTGATACCTGTTGATATTGATTACTTCATAAGCAGAAATAAGGTTATCAATTTTTTCAACATAAAATAAAAGTTCATGAAGAAGTTCTACTTCATGTTCGATTGTTTGGGGATTTGATTTTTCTTTGAACAATACCAAAAGATCACGATTGAATTTGTCCATTTTAATTGGGTTTTAATAACCAATATACCCTGTTTTACTAGGACAACCGCATTTGCTTTTACGGGAAGCATTACAACTGATAGCAATTACAGATACGGCCACTAATAAAATCAACAAGATTTTGGTTACGCTTTTCATTAAAATATTTTGATAGATTTTGATTAATTAATTGGACCGACAGTTCTTATTACCATTTACTAAATAGTCAATACCAATTAATAAATCATAACACCAAATTAAACTATTTTCACGAATAATTATTGTAAATTTTTGATGAGCGGAAATAACTTTAACAATAAAATCCTTAAAAAAAGAATATTAGTAGCCCCCATTGATTGGGGGTTAGGCCACGCAACCCGTTGTATCCCAATTATTAAGGAGCTAATTTATCTTGGATGTGAAGTACTAATTATAGCCGATAAAAACACTTTTTTACTCTTAAAAAAAGAATTCCCTTCCACAGTATTTTTACGGTGCAAAGGTTATGAAATTGAGTACAGCAAGGATAAAAAGTTTTTATTCCTAAAATTGCTTTTCCAATTTCCAGGTATCATTTTTTCTATTTGGAAGGAAAATAAGTGGCTAAAAAAAATAATTAAAAAACAAAAAATTGATGCTGTTATTTCTGATAATCGCTTTGGAATGTTTAATAAAAAAATCCCTTCCATTTATATCACGCATCAACTTGGTATTAAAACAGGAAATAAATTCACGGAATTTATTGCACAAAAAATTCATTTTTATTTCATTAAAAAATTCGCACAATGCTGGGTACCTGATAACAAAGAAAATGGATTGGCAGGAGAACTTTCTCATCCTTCAAAAATTCCTTCACATGTTATATATATTGGGCCGTTGTCAAGATTTAATCCTATACTTCAATCGGAAAAAATTTATGATCTTTTAATTACCCTTTCTGGTCCAGAGCCAAGTCGTACTATTTTTGAAAATAAAATATTGAGTCAACTGAAAGATTTTTCGGGGAAGACACTTTTTATAAGAGGCATTCCTTCAGATAATAATTGTATTCAATCCTCCGGTTTTTTAAAAATGGTGAACCACTTATCCGGAGAAGAACTCAACAAAGTGATAGAGCAATCAAAAATAATAATAGGGAGAAGTGGTTATACTACCATAATGGATATGGTTGCATTGGGAAAAAATGCAATTTTGATTCCTACACCCGGACAAACCGAGCAGGAATACCTGGCAAAATATCTTTTTGAAAAAAAATATTTTCTTTCTTTTGATGAAAAAATATTTTCAATAAAAAATATCTTAGAAAAAACTTTTGAATTTGAGTATGAGAAAATTGATATGCCTATGAATGAATATAAAAAAACAATCAGGGAATTTGTGCTATCATTAATTTCAGGGAATTTTGCATCTCAATAATTTATTTTGAATTCACAATTGAAGGCACATCTGGGGCTTATTGGAACCAATCTTTTTTTTGCCATTAATTATAGCGCTGTTAAGTATTTTACAAGTCATCATTATGCGGGACCGTTTGGAATCAATATTATTCGTATTGCCGTCAGCCTGATTTTATTTTGGTCATTATTTATATTTAAAAAGCCCAAACAAAAAATTCAAAAGAAAGATATTCCAGCTTTTTTATTATGTGCACTTACTGCAATTGCTCTCAATCAAATGCTTTTTATCAAAGGTCTTGCTTTTACTTTTCCTATTCATGCTGCGCTCCTTACCCTTATCACACCTATACTTATTACCGTTATTGCCGCAAAAGTTTTAAAAGAAAAAATTACCCTGGCAAAATCTTTTGGCTTGTTGCTCGGGGCGTTAGGTGCCGTATTATTAATTACGAACAGGGAAGTGAGTGCCCCAGACGAAAATGCAGCTTTGGGAGATATCCTAGTTATATTAAGTTCTATTGCCTATACCTTTTATTTTATTTTGGTAAAACCTCTTATGGACAAATATGAACCTGTTCAGGTGATAAGGTGGTTATTTACTTTTGGTTTTTTTATGATTCTTCCATTTTGTTTTCATGAGTTTGCAAATATTACCTGGGAGGTTTTTACTTTTAAAGATTGGTTACTCTTATTCCTGATTGTAATACCAGGTACTTTTCTTGCCTACGTTTTCAATGTTTACGGAATCCAGAAACTGAGCGCCTCTATGGCAGGTGCTTACATTTATTCTCAACCCGTTTTCGCTGTAATTATTGCAATGATTTTTTTAAAAGAAGAATTGTCTTTTTATAAAATTATAGCTGGGGCATTGATCTTTGCCGGAGTGTATTTATCGAATCGAAAAAAAGAAATTTAAAAAGAATTTAGAGTAAAATATTTTATTTTTTGAAATGGAAAAGGAGGAATCCGCAATATTTGTTTGTAAATTATTCTTCTTCTCCGCCTTCTTTTTTGTAGGCTTTTATGAATAACGCACCCAGATTTTTTTGAGGCGGTATATAATCTTCAAAAGTTTCCCGGGTGTCACGTGAAGTCTTATTAAAATAGGCATCCAACCCACTCCACATCTGGCGCCAATCAATATTTTTGCCCTCAATGAGTATGTTGTCAAGGGCATCAATTATTGGTTTATTGACATCTTTAGCACCTGTTTGTTTGGTAGAAATAATCTGCGCATCGGGGCAATAATTTAAAATAGTTTTTAAATTATTATATCCGCCACATGAACCCAGCATAATAATTTTTGCACTTTCGGGAAGCTGTTCAATTGTGTAAGGCAGATGGTAACTATGTCCCCGATGAATTACAATCGTTGGTCTCAATCCTTTGGAATCAAGATAATTAATCAGATCTTTTTGTGCATGCGCATCTTTATCAGTCACGTTATCCAAAGGCAGGTTGGCAAAGATCCAAATCGGTTTCCCTTTTTTAGATTTAATTTCTATCCATTCATTCTTTTTTGTAATGCTCCATTCGCTTCGCGGAAAGGAAGAAAGGTAATCTGCGAATGATGTCTTGCCATCTTTATCACCATAGAAAAAAACTTGCTCAATGATTCTTCCGGAATCGTCTGCGAGATAATTATAATCCACTGTATAAATAGGTGGAATTCCAATTTCTTTAGAAAGATCAATTCCATTTTTAGGATCTGCAGAAAGAAATATGATTTTTAAAACACTATAAATTTTACGTCCGCGTTCGTTATCTTCTTTAATACATCTTTGCTCATTCCATTCTACATTTTGTAACATGGATTGCTGAAGTTGTGGATTGGTAATACTTCCATAAGAATCGGCAACATCCACGGCATCTTCAAGGCTACCCGTGGTCTCTAATTTGGCTACAAAAGCCTGCATTAATTTTTCGGAATTTTCAGTCATTGTTTTTAAAAACTCATCAAGTTTATTATATCCTGCCGCCATTTTTATAAACTTTTTAAAATGGTCGAAATGAAGGGAAATCAGTAAAGAATCCCCATGTGGTACCGGCCCCATTTTCTGAATCATCCGATCAAAACTATACTTGTAACTTGATGTATAAATTTCATTCTCTCCCAGAGTCATCATATAATAAAGATCTTGTGCATCCAGAGGCTGAATAGCTTTGAAACGTATGGCTGGATTTGGATTTTCATGTAATAAATTGATAGGATCAATAAAATGTTGTATGGCTTTTGCTTTCAACATATCTAAAAGGCCGTTGGCGCCAAACATAGCTACCGGGGTATCACCTTTTACCAGGCGTGCATAATAATTTATTTCAGTTCTTACCATTAATTTGTAATATCCTACACTATCATAATTTTTATCAGAACTTCCTGCCACTTTTTCAATATCTGCCATGGTTAGTTTTCCACTGATAAGGTTATCCATAAAAGGAAAATAAAAAAGAGCGCGGTTTTTAGCGCTTAATTGTACCACCGTTTTTATTCTGGGATCATTTATTCTCCTGATGAGCCTGCCTTGTTTGCTGCCAGAGGATTGAGCATAAGAATATAATTGACTGGGACTGTTTTTAAAAGCATCTATCACTAAAGTATCAGCAAAAGGTTCATTTACATAAGGACCGATATTAGCCAATATTTTGTCAGGATAGAGTTTGCAAAATTTTCTGAATAAAATTATCTTGCACTGATTATAACCTGGGTTATCTTCAAAAATTGAAGCATTGATTACCCCCACTTCATAAGGAGCTTTTTGTATCAGGGGAGCCATATTTTCTCCTTTGATATTAGCATCAAAAATCTCGTGAAAATTATGAACCAGTGATGGTGCTAAAGCGGGGTTGAGTTGATGAGTTTTCCAGTTGGTAATAAAATCTCTCAACAAATCTTCGAGATAGCGCAGGTAGCGAACTTTGTCATTATTAGTAGGTATATCATTGTTGATTTCAATATCATTGCGCAAAACGTTTACTTTTCTTATGATGGCGTCAGTAACCTGCAAATTCACATCAGGGTTGTTACTTACTTTGATGATTCCATCAAGATGGCCGTCTGCTTCGTCTGCAAGTTTCTGCTCTGCTATGATGCGGTCGTGAAATATTTGCCTGCTTAAAGGGATGTCTGTGGTGTCATTATTTGCGAATGTTGACAGGGGTAAAAAAAATGCCAGCAATAAAAGATTTAATAAAAACTTCATGGATTATTTGATAATAACATCAGCAAAAATACTTCTATTCTGATAGATGCAAATTTGGATGTTGCTTAATGAGATAATGAATTTTAATGAAACGCTGCATGGATGTATGTTATTAACCTTTCATTAAGAATAGTAAACGTTGAATTAATAATTATCGTATCAGGTTTTGATAAAAAAGAAAAGTATAAAGTTTATTATTTATTATAAGGTTTTAAAACATTATATTTAGCATTCAAGTGAAAGAACAAAAATCACTATGCACTGTTCCAAAAAAGCTATTTATTTTTTTCTCCATTCAGAAATAGCGTTTATTAATTGATTCCCTCTTACTAAAATTTTTAATCCGTTTCTTTTCAAAGAAATGGAAGGACGTTTTTTTACATCATTATCAATATCGGATTTATAAGCTGAGATAATATCTTTATAAGAAAGAATGCCAATAATATTCTTATCTTCTTTAGAAATGACAGGTAACAAATCCACATTTTCTTTTGCCATTAATTCTACTGCCTCGCGAAGAGAACTGTCAACGCCAATTGAAATATTATCTCTTTTAATCAATGTACCTACTAACCTATCCTGTTGATGGTGATTACTGAATAAATTCGAAGAACTTATAATTCCTCTAAATTCATTAAAATCATTTACAATAATAAAATAATTGCTGTTGTAATCTTTTTCATTCTCAAGCCATTGGCGCACTTCGCCTATTGTATTACCTTCGTTTAGCATCAATCCATTTTCACTCATTACCTGTTTTACATTTATTGTTTCCAAAATATCCGGTTCATAAGAATCAGGAGTTTTCACACCACGCCGGGTTATTTTTTCTGTCATAATTGTATTTTCCATCAGGAAAAAAGAAACTACATAAGAACCGATGCAACCAGCTAAAAGTGGCAACAAGGCATTCGATTGCCCCGTGGCTTCCAGGGCAAAAATAATAGAAGTTAAAAGCGCCCGCGAAGCTCCGGCAAACATGGCCGCCATGGCCACCAAAGCTGCGAGAGAAAAGGTAATTCCTGAGTGAGGAAAGAAATAAAGAATTGCACTTGCCAATAAAATACCTGCAGCACCACCAATAGTAAATAAAGGTGCTAATGTACCGCCTGAGGTTCCACTACCTAAAGCAATTGCCCAGGAAATGAATTTGAAAATACACAATCCAAATACAACTTTCATCGGTAAACTTCCAGATAAAACATCGGTAATATTTTCATACCCTACACCGAGAGATCTCGGAGAAAAGTACCCGAAAATTCCAACGAAAAGGCCGCCAATAGCCGGCCACCACATAAAGTGAACCGGTAATTTCTCAAAACTATCTTCAAAAAAATAAACAATTTTAGTAGCAAACACAGATATAAAACCCATTATGATTCCCAAAATACTGTAAACAAAAAGTGCAGTATTGGAAGGGGTTGCAATTAAATGCCCAACAGGAAAAACAGGGCCTGCTTCAAAAAGAAAATGATGCCCGGCAGCACCGGTAATACATGCCAAAGCTACCGGTATTATAGAACGTGGAGAAAATTCGAATAGTAATAATTCTATCGCTAAAAAAATACCCGCAATGGGTGTACCAAATATAGCTGCCATACCAGCAGTTGCTCCCGACGCTAATAAAATTTTCCTTTCATTATGTGAAACTCTTGCTATCTGACCTAACATTGATCCCAATGCCCCTCCTGTAGCAATGATTGGCCCTTCTGCTCCAAAAGGTCCTCCTGAACCGATAGCAATTGCTGAAGAAATTGGTTTAAGATAAGTGATAGTTGGTTTTATTTTGCTTTGGTTAGTTAATATTTGTTCCATCGCTTCCGGGATTCCATGGCCGCGGATGGCTTTGGAACCATAAAGTACCATCAATCCAACAATAACTCCGCCAATAGCTGGAATAATAATCACCCACAAACCAAGCGTATTATTTGCCGGTGTGACATGAGCGATAGAAAACTTTCCGTAAAAAGAAACATTAGTAATGAAATAAATCAAATAAACCAGGAACTTGGCTATGAAACTGATCACAACTCCAATAGCTACAGCCATTGACGCAATAGTAAAAAGCCTCTTTTTATTTTGGCTAAAATGAGGTTTTATATCTTCTGCTTCTAAGGTTGGTTTCAGTGAAACAGATATAGGAATACCGCTACTAAAAGGTTTTTTTTTGATCATTTAAGTGAATAAGTTTACTTTATTTATTTGCGGCAAAATTATGCGCAGAATAAATAAAACCCAAATGCAGTTTATGAATGATTGCAGAACCCGCAGTTCTTATTGAGAGAATCTGGAGGAAAAAGAGAGCCTTAAAACGGTTTATGGATGCTTGATATAATTGAATAAAAAGTGTTATTTTTTATTTTTAAAAACACAAAAAAATGAATTCCCGGAAATTTGATATTGTGAATATTCGATTTTAATAATCAAAACAATTCCCTAATTCATATCAAACTTTTCATCTGATTATTTCTGTAATGAACTATTTTGTATTGAAACATTTCAGCCATTTTATTAGCACGCCAGATAGCTTCTTGGGCAACCTCACCGGTAAAAAGTTCACCTAAAGTTTGTGAAAATAAAGTCAGCCATCTTTCGAAATGTTCTTTCTCAACCGGCAGTTGTGCATGAGGTGGGAAAGGGCTTCCATAATAAGTATGCTCGCCCAGCAAAACGGTTTGCCAAAAGGTGTACATTTTTGCCAAATGCTGAGGCCAGCGATCCTGGATACGCTCATCAAAAATAGGCCCAATCAAACCATCCTTTCTTACTTTATCATAAAAAGTATCTACTAATAATTTTATATCTTCTAAGTTGAGGATATCTTTTTTTTCTTGTATCAATGTGCAAATAATTGTGTTACTAAATAATAAATAGCCCAAGCGCCAATCAGTATGTGAACGATCCATATCCAACCAGGAATACTTCTGGGCACTTCGCTTCCTTCTATCAAAAATACTTTTTGATCTCCTTTGCCATAAGCATTGATCATCATCGGAATCACTCCATCCACTACCTGGTTATCATGCAATCCTTCCACAGAAATGTCAGGGCCATTGCGTACAGTAAATGGTATTTTTCGAATTCCTTCTTTCCCGTTCGGGTCTTTGCTTACAATGCGCAAAAAGTGTTCGCCATCTACCAGTTTGCTCGTATCAAGTTCAAAATTAATGGGCGATTGGAATACCCCTGCCGGCTGAGGATCATCGTCAATAAAAATGATGATAGAACTTCTTTCTTCCATACTCAAAAATTTAAAATATTTCTTTTAATATGGTTTTCTTCTTTTTCACCGGGATTAATAATCCATTTAATGCTGTAAAATAGAACTGCCAATACAATAATAAGCGTTACAAAACCCGCCACATAGTCCCAATTGCTCGAAGGACCTGAGCCGTGTGAGGTAATCCCTCTTAAAATTTTTGGCTTCTGCGCTTCACAGGCAGGGCAGGCAATTGCTGTAATGCCAAGTGTAATTATTGGTATTAACAAAAATAATTTTTTCATCTTAAATAATTTTTATAAAAAATTTATTTCTTTTTTACAGCATCCATGAGCCTCTGAATTTCATCAGGTGTTACTTTTTTCGCATTATTTCCCCAACTGGATTTTTCATGATTCATAATAGCCGATATTTCTGCTGCTGATAAATTATCGGTAGTACCAACAGGCGGCATGGGCCCATAACCCTGTGATTCAATTCCGGTGTACCCGTTCATAATGATATTTACCATCAATATTGCACTATCACTCAAAACAATATTACTGCCTTTCAGCGGAGGAAATGCGCCTTTCAAACCTTCGCCGGTTGGCTGGTGGCAAGCCTGACAGTTAGCAGTATATAAAGAGGCGCCATCCAATTCAGTGGAGGCAGCTCCGCCTGCTGCTGTTGGTTTTACTGTTTTTTGGTATAAAAATTCCCTGGCTGGCATTCCTTTTGGCAAAGGCAGTTGTTTAAGCGATAATAAATAAGCTACCAAATCCAATGCTTTTTGGGTGGCAACTATTTTTCCTTTTCTGCCATTCATAAATTCTTCAGGCACGTTTACTACTTTTTCATTCTTGCCTGGATTTTCTTTATATTCAAAAAGCCATTGGTAGGCTGGCATAATAGATTGTGGTACTACCGAGCGTGGTTGATACAAATGTAATAGTTGCCAGTCAATACTTGGTTGACGTTCGCCAACATTAGTAAGGTCAGGGCCTGTACGTTCTGAGCCCAGAAGGGTTGCGGTATTTCTCCATATTCCCATCCGGTGATCAGTGGCATAATCAGATGCAACACTTGGACGTGATCCCCAGACTTTGTCCATTGCCACATCCCTCACCTGTTGAGTATGGCAAGCAATGCATCCATTGGCAATATAAATTTCCTTTCCTCTGAGAGCCGCACCGGTTAATTGTTCAGCACCCGGAAGTGGAGCGTTATTATCCTGGTTATAAAGTGCCGGTATTATACACATAAGCATTGTCAAAGTCAAAAAAAAGGCAATCGTAGTAAGAAAAAGTTTTTTATGATTATTAAAAAATTCCATTTCTATAAATTTTAACCGTTATGTTATTATTTCAGTATTTATTTAGAACACCTTAACGAAATTTTACTATTTCAGCATCAGAAGTAATTTTTGAAATGGCTTCTGCATCTATATTTACCGTTTTTGAAGGCCTAATCATTTTATACATATTATAGGCAAAAAATAAATGCGCAGTCCACATCAAAGTACCTCCTATTGCCCGCCACAACCAGTAAGGCGCCATCATGGAAACCGTATCTATAAAAGGTACATTGTTCATCCAGGCTATACCTCTCAATGTACCCCCGATCATGAGTGGAATGCTATAGAAAAGTAATCCGATAAAAGACATCCAGAAGTGAATGCCTACTGTTAATTGTGGTGGCTCCTGGCGGGTAAGCCGGGGAATGATCGCATAAGTAAAACCCCACATATAAAAGGCGATAATTCCATACATCGTCATATGAGAGTGAGCCACTGTGAAATCAGTAAAGTGCCAATAAAGATTAGTAGTACGGAACGCCTCGGCTGTTCCCTGCATGGATCCCGTAAAATAAAATATAGTCCCTATCAATATAAATGGAAGGGAATAACTTCCACTTAATTTATTCCATGAACCTTTAAATGTCATTAGGAAATTAGTAGTCCCCGCAACTACCGGAATTATCATTCCCATACTACCGACAATAGCTACTGTTTGTAATGACCATGGAATTGGACTGAAAACAAAATGGTGCATTCCAATAATTGTGTAAAAAAGTATCTGTGACCAGAAAGCGAGAATTCCCAGGCCATACGAATAAATAGGTTTGTTTAATTGCTGAGGTAAATAATAGTACACCAGTCCTAATGTCAGCATCATGAACCACATTCCCACTGCCTGGTGCATATAATACCCCTGTGCTATGGTTTCACCCAGCCCATTCTGCCAGAAAGGGACATAGCCTACCAACGCAACCACACTTACAAACATCAATGCAGCAATAATATACCAGTTAGAAACATAGATTTCTTTTGTTTTACGAGTGGCTACTGTTTTTAAAAAATTGATAAGTGTTAGTATGATACCAATTGCGAATAAAAGCATTATAGGCCAAATGTATTCACGGTATTCGCCACCGCTGTTATTAATACCGGCCATAAGAGAAATACTTCCGAGAAGTACACATGAATTAATCAACCATAATGACCACCAGCCCAGTTTCAAACTATATAATTTATTATTGCCTACACGCGGTACTACATAATAAGCCAGCCCCAGCATTGACAAAGATGACCAGCCCCAAAATACTCCGTTGGTATGAACAGGCCTCAATCTGCCAAAACTCAACCAGCTTAGATGATCTACGTCCGGCGCTACGAATTTTATACCCAGATATTCTCCAACCGATGTGGCCAATACTAGCCAGACAGCAGCGCATACCAAATACCAAATTACTAATTTTGAAAGCCCTGGATCCACCTGAGGACGCTCAATCGCTTTCCTTTTTTCTTCGATAAAGCGTATGTTGGCGCGTTCATTTACTTTTTTTAAAATTCCTCTTTTGTCTTCAGGTTGCATCACTCCTGAAAGCGCATTTTGTGAAATCTTGTAGTCCAATACTTCTTTCCTTTTTTTCAAAGCCTCCATAAGTTCTTCTTCCGGCAAACTTTTTAAATAATTACTTATACGTTCAGCTTCCGCCTGATCTTTTTTGAATTGAAGCCTGTGTGATAAATTTCTTACTCTTATAATCATTATAATGACTCCTGCCAATAAAGGAATGAGTATTAAAATCAGCGTAATAATGATACCGCCGTCATTAAAAATTGATCCACTTTTTTGGGTAGTTTGTGCAAATGCCGATGAACTGAAAAAAAAAGATGTAATCAAAAAAAACAAAGCGATCAAAGGAGAATTGTTATTACCAATGTTGTTATTGGATTTTTTCATTTGCTTGTAGTTTAAGTAAGTGTCAATCTCATTTCTATCCAGGTTGTTGATTATCTGTTGAAGGTCTTTTTCGTCGGAAGTTTGTTCTTTCTTTTTTATTTCCGATAATGCGCTGGTTTTAAAAGTAAGATAGATAGCGGCAAATAAAGTAATAAACACTAACAATATCATCAGGATTAAAGAGTCTAAGCCATGTCCGCCTGGCTGCGACATCGTAGAATCCGACTGGGCAAATATGAAAGCCGGAATTAAAAAGCAAATTGTAAAAAGTAAAAAAGATTTTTTGCGGCATTGAAGATTCATATTCAGAAATATTAAGCGGTAAATATTTACAAAAGAATAATCCTGTAATTCTCAAACCCTCATCAGGCCAAAGATTGCAGGCATGATGAGGGGTTTAAATTTTTTTCTGACAAATTTATGATAAATAATCCTAAAAAAGACGAATAAGTCTTTTATATGAGCAAGATCATACGGCATCGAAATAAAAATTCCAGTTTACGAACCCGGCTCAAATATCATGTGTGTTGAAACTGCTACCCGGTTCCATGAATTGATCATTACTATCTGCATAATGATTTGTGCTAAAACCCTTTCGCCAAAAAATTTCAATACAGCATTATAAGTTTCATCGCTTACGCCATTTTTTGAAATCAGGGTTATTTCTTCTGTCATTTGCAATACGGCTCTTTCTTCTTCCGTAAATAATGGAGATTCTTTCCATGCGGAAAGAGAAAATATTCTTCTGTCTGTCTCGCCCAGGGATAAGGCTTCCTCTGTATGCATATCAATACAATAAGCGCAACCGTTGATCTGTGATGCCCTTATTTTTATTAATTCGCGAAGCAATTCGGGTATCTGTGAATTTTTTACATAGCTCTCCATAGTGAGCATTGCCTTGTAAGTATTTCTTTCAATATCTTTTATGTTGATTCTTTTCATTTCATTATATTTTTATCAAATTTTTTAAATAATCTGTAGATATGGAATTTTGTGTAATATCATTCATTCCATCAAGGTTTAATAATTTTTCAGTAACATTTTTCATAGCACCTATAACAAACTTTATAAAATTCCCTCCAAGGCTCAATCTCGTAACGCCTGTTTCTTTTAATTCATTGAAATCCGGAATGCCTGCTTGTAACAATATATTGACCGGCAAACCTACTTCTTTGATAATTGTTTGAAAATCTTTTTTGTCTTTTAAAAAGATGGGATATAAACAATCCCCTCCCGCTTCCTTGTATGCTTTTCCTCTTTTAATAATTTCAGATAATTTTTCTTCTTTTGATAATTGTTTGCTTTTGATATATGAATCTGTTCGTGCATTGATAAATAGAGAAGCTCCCATTTCTAAAGAAACCCTTTTAATGAGCGATATCTTTTCACATTGTTTGTCCATGGGAATCAACTTTTGTTCATCATGATGGCTGTCTTCAAAATTAATTCCTGCAATTCCGGTGTTGATCAGTTTTTTAATATTCTCCTGGAGAGTAGCATTATCCCTTGCATACGCACTTTCTATATCTGCTGTTACCGGCACTTTCACACTACTTACTATTCTTCGCAAAATATGTAACAAGTCATTGAATGGAAGTTTTTCGCCATCATCATAACCGTTACTAATAGCAACAGCGCTGCTTGATGTAGCAACCGCGGGATACCCAATATTTTCCAACAAAGCAGCGCCTGAAACTTCCCATATATTTGGAAGGATTAAAAGTTTACCATTGTGATGAAGATCGTATAAAATTTTTCCTTTTTCTGGTTGAATATTTTCTTTTAGCATCTTGAGGAATATTTTATTATTAAGAGGATATTCAAAATTAAGAAGGATTACCTATATTAATTTTTGCAAAGTCTTTAAGAGCGAATAATTGCCCCGGATTTTCCTCTTTTCGTAAAGTAAAAATAAGAATGCGTGTTTCTCCCGAAAGCTATAAAATGTTTGTTTAAAACCCTCGCCCGGTTGGGAATTCAATTACTAAATTTTTTTTAAAAATTATTCGCGTATAACCGTAGCAGCTATAAAAGAAAACTATTAATTTAAAAATATTTATCGACTGTTAATCCATAAGTGATCAATAAATTTTCACGATTGGTACGGCTTATTTTGTTATATCCTAGAGAAGCATTGATGGCAAGCCAGGTATTGAGTTTTACCAAAAGAGTATTACTTGATTTTAAAATATAATCTTTTGAAGAAATAATAGAAGGCTGCACGAATTGGGTACCTTCCAAAACAAAAATACTCTTATAGGCCCACCGGTATTTTACACGGAAAGAATTTCGCACAGTTTGATAAATATCTTTTCCTAAAACAGGGTCAGTAAGATCACTGGTTTCATAAACAAAACCATCACTGATTAAAAAATTGAAATGAGGTTTATTTACAAATGTGTAGCCCACGCCTATGCCCGATTGAAAGCGATAATTGATATACAATTTAATGAATAGCTTTCGTCGAAATTAATTAAACCCCAATAATAGAGCCGATGTATATTTTTGAGATAATCAATATTGGCATCCGCGGATACATCGTTATTGGATAATTGATGTTGCTGCTTGCCATATATCCAGCTTGCGGAGGTATTGAAAGCCAGTTTTTTTTGATTGATTTCGAATGCCGCCATATTATTCAAGACATAAGAACTCAGATCCTTAGTTTGATTAATAACCCCTGTGGAGGCGATTTTAAAATGATGATGAGTAGAATCGTTAAACTGAGCAAAAGACGGGCGACAAATAAATATTGAAAAAAAAAGGAAAATTATTTTATACATGAAAATTACTATTTAGAATAAATGTAAATCCGTTTAACGCTTAAAACACACGAGAAGAAATCGCTTGAATATAAAAAGATAAATTGAAAAAAAATTGTAAAAGATTGGGTAAAAATTAAATGCTTTACAAGAAAAAAGTCCTGCAAATATGATGCGATAAAAATTGTGTTTTTTATTTTCTTTTATGGATTCATTTAATAAAACGCAAGGAGCTATTTATCGAACCTAAGTTCCTGTATTACCTGGTTGTCGCCTTTTTGTTTGGTATAAATAGTGGTTCGGAAAAGCCCGTTTCCGGTTATCAGATTCCCGATGCAATATTGCGAGCCGGCATTTTCACCCTGGTGTATTACTTTAAAACCTTTTACAGGATTGTCTTTAAAAAAATCCCGAATTACAATTTCAGCATTGCTTTTGCTATAAGAGCTGATTTTACCGGCAAGAGTAATTTCTACATTATTATCGAAATATTTAGCTACTTCAGCAGCATTGCCCGATTTTAGGGCATTTATGATTTCTGTGAATGAATATTTAGTAAAAGAACAAAACACCACTAAAGCCAATAAACTAAGTAGATATTTTTTCATGTTTTTTATTATGATACACAATTTAGTAAAAAGCAGCCAATGTAAATTAATATAATGAATTTCGAGAATTTTACGATTATATAGAGGCTAATAATTAGTTTTGAAAAATGGAAACAAAAAAAGTGATTTTAATAATAATGGACGGATGGGGTCTTGGCCAAAAAAAAAGAAGTGATGCCATTCAAAATGCCAAAACCCCCTTTGTGAGTTCTCTTTACGATAAATATCCTAATACTACATTGATCACTTATGGAAGAGCTGTCGGCATGCCAGAAGGGCAAATGGGCAATAGTGAAGTAGGGCATTTGAATCTTGGTGCAGGACGTGTCGTTTACCAGGAATTGGAACGCATAAATGTGACTATTGAAAATGGGGAGTTTGAAAAGAATCCTGCTCTTTTGCATAGCATTAATTATGCAAAAGAAAATAAGAAGCCCTTGCATTTAATGGGATTAGTGAGCGATGGTGGTGTTCATTCTCATATCAATCATTTAAAAGCGCTTACTACGATTTGTAAACAGAAGAGAATTGAAAATGTATATATTCATGCGTTTACAGATGGCCGTGATACTGATCCCAAAAGCGGTATCAATTTTTTAAAAGATCTGCAACAGCATCTTGAAAAAACTACAGGAAAAATTGCTACAGTTACGGGCCGGTATTATGCCATGGATCGCGATAAAAGATGGGAAAGAATAAAGATAGCTTATGATGCCCTGATAGACAGAAAAGGCGAAATTACCAATGATATTTTTGCAGCTATCAATTCTTCTTACAAGAATGATTTTACAGATGAATTTTTAAAACCAATTATAAATTCAGCCACGCCTGAATCAGGAATAAAAGATGGAGATGCTGTGATTTGTTTTAATTTCAGGACAGACAGATGCCGCGAAATAACTGAAGCGCTTACACAAACTCCATTTCCTGAACAAGGAATGAAACCTTTGAAATTAGATTACACTACAATGACTCTTTATGATCATCAATTCAAAAATATTCATATTATTTTTCAAAAAGATAACCTGGTAAATACATTGGGAGAAGTATTGACACAAAATCATAAAAAACAAATACGCATCGCCGAAACAGAAAAATATCCGCACGTTACTTTTTTCTTCAGTGGCGGCCGTGAAATTCCTTTTGAGGGAGAAAACAGAATTATGATGCCTTCTGCTAAATTGGCCACTTACGATCTAAAACCTGAAATGAGCGCTTATGAAGTAACAAATGCATTGCTTCCCGAAATAAAAAAACAATCGGCGGATTTCATTTGTTTGAATTTCGCGAATGCTGATATGGTCGGCCATACAGGTGTTTGGGATGCTGTGGTAAAAGCTGTAGAAACCGTTGATACCTGCGTAAAAGAAATAGTAACGGCTGCTTTAGAAAATGGGTATATTATATTTTTGACTGCTGACCATGGCAATGCAGATTATATTATCAATGAAGATGGAACGCCCAATACGGCACATACTAAAAACCTGGTTCCTTTTTTTATTATTGATAAGGAGTGGCATGGAACTCTCAAACCTGGAAAACTCGGCGATTTAGCACCCACTATTTTAACTATGATGAATTTGCCAGTTCCTAAAGAAATGACCGGAAATATTCTAATCAGTTCCTAAATTGATTTTGAGAAAATATTTATAAAGGAGATTATAAAAATATTGCTGACATTTTTACTAATTGCGTTTATTATTATTCCATTTTTTAGGGCAGCAACAAATGCGTTTGCAGAGATCTCTGAAAATCTGATTACCACTAAATATACGGTTTCTGAGAACTTACAATATAAAATGTTTAAAGAAATAGCTAAAGAGGTAAAATCCGGCGATATACCACTTACCTCATCTACTTTTAACTAACAGAGATGCTGTTTTGATTGCCGATCAATAATTGAAAATAGAAAGCCGGGCTGCTAATTCCATGAATGAAATAGAAACAAAATATCCTGCAGACAGCTTAAAAAAGAGGCAATATTCAGTGATAAATGGTAAATAAAAACAACGGGAATGTCATTTTTCAATTTTTTATTTCAGGAAATTTATTTTGAAGCAGCATTTTACGTAAAAAATTGTCTTATCTTAGTTGGGTTAAACAGGCACACACTATGACAGAAGAAGTTATGCTTCAGGGATGTCTTGATAACCTTTCTTCCGCGCAGGGGGTTTTATACAATTTATACAGCCCGCGGATGCTTGGTGTTTGTTACCGTTATGCCCGAAGCAGAGAAGATGCTGAAGACATGTTACAGGATGGCTTTATAAAAGTATATTCACAGATTCATCAGTTCAAAGGAGATGGTTCCCTTGAAGGGTGGATAAGAAAAATAGTGATTCATACTTGTATTAATGCTTTGAAGAAAAATAAAAAGTTCTCTGATAGTGTTGATCTGGCGTTTGCATCAACTATCCAGGTAAATGATAATAACATTTCATCAATGTTGCAGGCAAAACAAGTGGTGGAATGCATAAGATTATTACCGATTGGTTATAGAACTGTGCTAAACTTGTATGCGATTGAGGGTTTTTCCCATAGAGAAATCTCCTCCATTTTGGAAATTGAAGAAAGTACCAGCAGGTCGCAATATACCAGAGCAAAATCTATGCTTGAAGAAATATTAATTAAAAAGAAGATTTTGCAAAAACCGAGAGAAAATGTGAGAATGGTATCAGTAACGAACTAATTTTTTTAAAGGGATTTCTATCGCTACTAACTGAAATATATGAATGATGGAAAGAAGATTTGATATGAGTGATTTTGAGCAATCTTTAAAAGATCATGCTGATCAATTTATATTGTTTCCTTCCAAACGTGTATGGAATGGCATCTATAACAATTTGCATCCGGGAAGCAGATGGCCTTCTATATCCGTCGCTATAGTTTTATTGAGTACTCTCATTATTTTGGGAAATTTAAACAATTCACCAAAACCACCAAAAAACTTAAAATCAGGTATCACTTTTAGTAAAGAAGATAATAGTAGTGCAACAAATAATAAAGCTTCTTATTTGAAGCATGGTATTCCTCTGCAAAAAAATATGCCGCTTGAGCAGGCTGATTATGGGATTTCGGGCAGAAATTCAATAGCGGAAAATAATGAAACCTCTAATAATGGAACTGCGGGTATTCTCAGGAAAAATATGGAGAATAATAATTCTATAAATGAAAAAAATAAAATTGGGAACAAATGGAGTGAAATGAAAGCGAACAATAATTCAAAAGATTACAGGATATTTCCCATCAAAAGTACTTCCGGACTTGCTCAAAATAATAAGACTGAAAAATTCAATAATAAGAATTCAGATAAAAATTATTTTTCAAATACTAGTAACATAAACAAAGAATTGAATTACCAGGAATATGAAAAATTGGGGAATAGCAATTATATTGATGAATTGAATAACTCTCTTTTTCAACAAAGAATAAATGCAAATTTTAATGAAGATCCATCTGAAAACATTTTAAATATTGATAATTCAAATATTTTAGAAGAAACATCAAATTCAATTAGAAATGAATTGGAAATACCTGTTTCTAATGAAATATCCTCTTTTGTTACACCTATTGGTTTCTTTGCCTATAATTTAGAAAAAAATGTAGATGTTGATAATGGGAATACAGAAGTTGTAGTTTCCAAAAAAGGCTCCCCCAAAAGTACTAATACTGCAAAAAAACTTAGAAAAAAGAACAATAAAATTGAATGGGTTTATTATGTAACTCCTTTAATAAGTACAGCTACTTTCCGTGGAAAAGGAATTACTCCGATGGCGAATAATTATTTCCCAATTGTTATTTTCCAAAATCCTACTTCTTATGGAATGATCTATAATGCTAAAATGGGTTTCGAAACCGGGGCAAAAATGACTTATGCGCTTTCGAAAAAATGGAAATTTCTTACAGGTTTCAATCTGAATTATTCTGATTATAATATTGTTTCCAATCTTTTGCATCCCACATTTGCAACCCTGATGTTTAATAATGAAGCTACGGGAATACCTTATTCAAAAAGCTATGTAACCTTTTATGGAAACGGGCAAAGTCTCAACCAGGTGGGGTTGACTAATTATAGTTTACAAGCTTCTATACCAGTTGGATTGCAGTATGAAATTTGGGGTAATAAGAAAATTCAAATAAATCTTGCTTCTTCTATTGAACCATCTCTCGTACTTAAAAGCCACTCCTATATTATTTCCGCAGATAAGAGATATTATGTATCAGATCCTTCATTAATGCAAAAAATGAATATTAGCGGTAATTTCGGTCCCGTTATTACTTTCCGTTCACGAAAAGTAAAATGGCACATAGGGCCCGAGATTCACTATCAATTTTTATCCACTTACAAAAATTATTATCCTATTAGGGAACACTCGATTGATTATGGCATAAGAATTGGGATATCTAAATAAGAAAAATAAAAAACAATAAACTATAGTTTTTTTGCGTTTTATCTTTTTTAAAAATCTTTCTTTAAAGGCCGTTGCTTCGTACCCTGCAACGGTTTTTTTTATTCGTAATTTTGCAAAATGCAAAAATTATTTTTATTTCTTATACCTTGTTCCGCTCTTATTTTTGGTTCCTGCCATTCTTCAAAAAACAGCATAATCCCTTATACCGGTGATTCCGTTAATACCCAATCTATTTTTCCGGTAACTAATTTTTTAAAAGGTCAATTATTGCAGATTGATAGTATGCAAATAACACCGTTAAAAATTATGACCATCAATGGGAAAAAAGATTCTATTTGGCTTGATAAAAAGGATATAAGACCGGCTGCAGCTCCTTTTCTTACTCCTTTGATTGATTCAACAACCATGTCTTCCTTATTTTCTGAAAAATCTTTTTTTGATCAAACTATTAATTCATATACTTTTTCTTATGATCCTAAAGTGAAATTACCTGATTCTATAAATTTGACTCATTGGGATGTGTATATGAGTCCACAAACCAATAAAGTGACGCGTATCTATATGGTGAAAGAAAAAACAGAAAATAATGCAGATATTATTACGCAGTTGACCTGGTTTTCTAATGAATGGTTCACCATCACAACCATTTCCCAATCTCCGGGTAAAAAGCCTGAAATTAAAGAAGAAAAAATGAAATGGAATTTTGATGAATGATTTATCATCAAAACAAAATTCTGATTACCTATATGACTTCCGAAGTTTTCCATACTATTATTAACACCTTACCTACCCATCCTGGCATTTATAAATATTTTGACGAGCAAAATGAATTAATTTATGTGGGCAAAGCAAAAAATATCAGGAAAAGAGTTAGCTCTTATTTTACCAAAACCTTTACTGGTTATAAGACTCATGAACTGGTAAAAAGAATTCAGAAAATTGAGTTCACTATCGTTGACAGCGAGCAGGATGCTTTCCTTCTTGAGAACTCATTGATAAAACAATATCAACCAAAGTTTAATATTAATCTGAAGGATGATAAAACGTATCCATATATTGTAATTAAAAATGAACCTTTTCCAAGAATATTTTTAACCCGTACAAAGATCAATGATGGTTCCGAATATTTAGGCCCTTTTACGTCGGTAGGTAAAGTGAGGGAATTGTTGAATTTTATTAAAGAATTTATCCCTTTGCGCACTTGCAAGCTAAATCTTACGGAACAAAATATTTTGAAAAAAAAATTCAAAGTTTGTCTCGAATATCACCTGGGAAATTGCAAAGGCCCTTGTGAAGGGTTACAAACAAAAGAAGATTATGATGAAGGTTTGCAACAGATAAGGCAGATGATAAAGGGTAATTTGGGTCCGGTAATACAGCGTTATAAGGAAGAAATGAAATATTATTCGGAGCAAATGCAATTTGAAAAAGCGGCTGTTATAAAGAAGAAATTGGAAGGACTTGAAAATTACCAGGCAAAATCGGTGATTGTAAGTAAGTCGTTTTCTAACCTGGATGTGTTTTCTATTTTGAGAGAAAAAGATACCGCTTATGTAAATTATTTAATGGTTCAAAATGGCACCATTATTCAAACACATACTATCACGTTAGAACCCAAGATGGAGGAAACTAATGAAGAGATACTTGAACTGGCTATTACACATTTAAGGAAAAAATTCAATAGCGAAGCCAACGAAATCATAATCCCTTTTTCTATTGAATACCTGAGCGGTGGCTTTATAGTTACCATTCCAAAAAGTGGTGATAAGAAGAAATTATTGGATTTGTCGGAGAAAAATGTAAATTATTTTAAAGAAGAAATAAAGCGAAAAAAAACACTTCGTTTGGAAGGCAAGACAGAAAAAGAAAAAAATGTAGTATTAGTTCAATTGCAAAAAGATCTTCATCTTCCAATGTTACCGCTACATATTGAATGCTTTGATAATTCAAATTTCCAGGGAAGCTATCCCGTGGCAGCGATGGTTTATTTTAAAAACGGAATGCCTGATAAGAACGAATACCGGAGATTTAATATTAAAACCGTTACAGGAATCAATGATTTTGCAAGTATGAAAGAAGTGGTTTCAAGAAGATATAAAAGACTTTTGAAGGAAAATATCCGATTGCCCCAATTAATAATTATTGACGGTGGTAAAGGACAATTAAATGCTGCTATAGAAGGATTAGAAGAAATAGGAATGATCGGAAAAACAACAGTAGTCGGACTTGCAAAGAATGAAGAAGAAATCTTTTTCCCCGGCGACCAGGAGTCTGTCAAACTGCCATGGAACAGCGAAAGCCTTAAATTGATAAGAAGGGTAAGAGATGAAGTACATCGATTTGGAATCACTTTTCATCGCAACCAAAGAAGCCGTGGCACATTTGTAAATGAACTGGAAACTATAAAAGGGATTGGAAAAAACACGGCAGATATGCTTTTAAAAAATTTCAAGTCAGTTAAAAAAATAAAAGAATTATCGAAGGAAGAACTTGAAAAAAATATTGGTAAAAGCAAAGGAGAGATTGTCTTTGCATATTTTAATGAGAAGAATCGGCAATAATTTAAGTGACTTATAAGCTAGTAGAAAACCTTAAAAATATGAACTTTCATTTCGATGAACCTTACTATTTTTAAAAGTTCTAAATCAGAAAATAGATTATTTTTTGACAAATTTTATTTCATATCATAATTGTAAAATTGAATTTGATGAAAGAGTTTGTAACTTTGATGAAAATTTTTACTTCTGATTATTTTTCAAAATGAAATATAAATTTGCTCCTTTTACTTTTAGATTTTTTTAGTGAGTATTATAGGAATGTAGGTCAAAAATAGCAAGAAACAGAAAGTGAATTACAAATAAAAAAATTACTAAAGGAAACCTAAAACTGAAAGGAATTAATATCAAATGAACAAGAACATTATCTACAACGAATCCAATCCTTCTTCAAAGAAAAAAATTATTGTACTCGGCAGCGGCCCAAACCGTATAGGCCAGGGAATTGAATTTGATTATTGCTGCGTACATGGATTACTAGCCATTAAAGAATGTGGCATGGAGGCTATCATGATCAATTGCAATCCTGAAACGGTATCCACTGACTTTGATATTGCCGACAAATTATATTTTGAACCTGTTTTCTGGGAGCATATTTGGGAAATTATTGAGCTCGAAAAACCTGAGGGTGTGATTGTGCAATTGGGCGGCCAAACTGCGCTGAAGCTAGCCAAAAGATTAGATGAAAAAGGAATAAAGATCATCGGAACTTCTTTCGATAGTATGGACATTGCTGAGGACCGCGGACGTTTCAGTGATATGCTGAAAGAACTGGAAATTCCTTATCCAAGATATGGAACTGCGCATGATTCGGACGAAGCAATTGAAATTGCACACCAGATTGGTTATCCGGTTTTGGTGAGGCCGAGTTATGTTTTAGGGGGACAAAGAATGCGTATTGTTTTAAATGATGAAGAATTGGAAAATGGCGTTTTGAGTTTATTAAAACATTTGCCTGGAAATAAAATATTGATTGACCAATTTTTAGACCGATGCCAGGAAGCAGAAATTGATGCGATTTTTGACGGCGACACATTTCATGTTATGGGTGTGATGGAACACATTGAACCTGCAGGAATACATAGTGGTGATAGTAACGCTGTTCTGCCACAATTTAATTTGTCGCCCCTGGTCGTACAAACAATGGAAGAATATGCTGAAAAAATTGCCCGGGCTTTACACATAAAAGGTTTGATCAATATTCAGTTTGCAATTAAAAATAGTGACGTATTTGTAATTGAAGCAAATCCGCGTGCATCCCGTACTACCCCTTTTATAGCAAAAGCATATCAAATTCCTTATTTGAATATTGCCACCAAAATTATGCTTGGTGCGGCAAAGTTGAAAGACTTTAAATTTGAGAAAAAACTGAAAGGCTTTGCGATAAAAGAACCGGTTTTTTCTTTTAATAAATTCCCTCATGTAAATAAAGAACTGGGACCGGAAATGAAAAGTACCGGAGAAGCCATAAGATTTATCAAAGACCTGCGCGACCCCTATTTTCGGCAGTTGTATAGGGAAAGGAGTATGCATTTGAGTAAATAGAATTTAATCAGTAAATCATCAATTATTCACAATTCTTATTATTTTTCATAAGAAAACCTGCTCTTCTCAAAGCAGGTTTTTAAACTAAAACTAACACTGAGAAATTCTTACCAGTTACTAAATCTTATTCCAACTGTATAAGGAGTAAAATTCAGATCATTTTGAAAAATAGATTTGGGGCTATAAGAGCCATATAAATGTACCGGTCCAAGTCCGAGTTCACCTACATAAGAAAACTTCCATTGTTGAAGATCATAATCCCCACGGTTTTTTTGTTTTCCTCTCTCGCTGCTCTTTTGCTTGTTACGGCTGCTGTATAAATATCCCATACTTACTCCTGCGCTCAGGCTGATTCCTTTTTTGTTATCATAAGGATTGGTACGAAAATTAAGCATTAAAGGAACAGTGATGTAATCGGCTGCCAGCTTATTCTTGGAAAAATTGATTGAGTCGAGGAAAATAAACGGATGAGAAATATTTTGTAAAGGATCATAAGGATTGTTGCCCCCTTTATTGAAACTTATATCTGAATTAAAACGGTAGTTATTCAATTCTAACCCCAGACCGTATTTCAGGTTTACATAATGTTTTATCAGGTTGAGCCTTTGCATAAAAAACCAAATGTTTACATTAACAGATTTAATGGTTCTTAATCTTAGATCACTTGCACTTAAATCGGGGGAGCCAGGTCTGTTTATCAAATATCCATCTGCAGTTGCATTGGTATAATTAGTTTTATCCGTCCAATTGGCAAAGCCCAAATCAAAAATGAAGGAGGAAGTGCTTATATTGGAATTTCTTTTTTCTCTATGCCTGTTACCAACAGTAACGGTTACTCGCTTTTCTTCATTGGGATTACCTTTCTTCAAAATAATCATTCCGCCAATACGTATAGTATCATCTTGTTTCGATACCCGCACTGAATCTGTCTGCGAGAAACCCGCCATGCCCGTTAGCATGATGCTTAGAATTAAAATTGTCTTTTTCATGTTTAAAATTTATGTCTTATAATTAAATGTTGATAAAATTATTTTGCAGAAATTTGTTCTTCGTCCGCGTCAAACAAGCGATTGATAGGATTATTTCTTTCAACTACCCGCTTTACTTTTTTTAGAAATCCACCAACTTTTGATTTCCTGAATTCCTCGGCAGGAACATCATAAAAAACATAGTTTTGGTTACTAGCATCGGCATCAGAAACATAAGAAGCAGTTTGAACTTTGGGCCGCCCATTTTGGATATCTGTATCAATTTTAGGTGTCTGCATTGCGTTATGATTATCCGTTAAAGGAGTTTTATTTTTTTCAATAATAGCGGGTAAATCTTTAACCGGTTTAGCTGAAGCCGCCAACTGGGAATCATCATTCGTTTTCGTTGTATTTATTTTCAGTTCTGCAGGTTTATTATTTGCTTTTGCATCATTATTGGCAATTGTTTGTTCATTTATTTTTTGCTCTTTTAAAACGGGTTTCTCAACTTCTGTTTCATTCTTTTTTATTCTTGACGGCTCTGTAGTTTTTGTGGATGAAGCCATATTATTTTCTTCTTTACCAGGTTTTTGATTCACGCTTTTTGTACCAGGAGTTACTTCTTTTATTACTGGTTTATGTGCATTACTATTTTTTGTAGTTGCTACCGATTGCGAAACTTCTTTTTTATTAAAATAAGAAACAGTTATCCATAATCCAAACCCAATAAAAATCGCAGCAGCTATTGATCTCCACAAAATCATTGGAATTTTTCTTCCTGACTTTTCTTTTCTGTATAATTGCTTTTTACCCGTATAAACTATCGAATTCTCAGGAATTAATTTTGCTTTTCCAATTAATTCAAAATCTTCTTTAAATTTTGAATTTTCTATTATAAAATTTTCGGTTTCTTTTTTTTGTTCGGTTGAAAGTTCATTGTCGTAGTACAGTACAAAAATTTCTTCATAATTATTTTCATTGATAAAAGAAGATTCTTTTTTCAGTAAAAATGATTTATCCAAAAGCTTCACACCTTCATCAGGAGAATTAACGGAAAGCTTCCACATGCTGAATTCTTCTTTCAGGTCAGGGTTTTCCTGTACGAATATTTCTACGACTTTTCTTTCTGTTTTTGATAATTCATTATCGGCGTACAGTAAAAAAAATTCTTCGTAATTATTTCTATTGATGTTCATTTTTAAAGTACGTTTTCAGGTTTCACTAAATAGTTTTTCAATTGTATTCTGGCACGGTGCAAATACACTTTTACCTGGCTTTCACTTAATGAGGTGATCACACCAATCTCCTCATAACTATATCCTTCATAATCTTTTAATAAAACAAGACTTCGTTGTGTTTCATTCAATCTGTATAATGCTTCATTCAATATTTTTTTTATTTCATGTTGCGGCTCTCTTGTGGTTTTTAACGATTCAGAAAAGTCACCTTCGAGTTTCACTCTTTTATTTTTTCTGATCAGGTCGATCATTTGGTGATAGGCGACAGTAAACAAATAAGATTTACTTCTGTCATTTTCCACTTTTTCACGATTGATCCACATTTTTTCAAATGAAGCCTGCACTACATCCTTAGCATCCTCTTCATGCCTTAAATTCTTTAGAATAAACCTGTAAACGTTATCGGCATACAGATTTACGCATTCATTATATTCTTTGTCAGTCATATAATCATGGTAATTTTTAATTACATCCGCCTGGTTTTAATATAATACGCTTCCTCAATCTAAAAGTTACATTTTATTCTAAAATATTTTTTAAGGTAAAATTTTATTGAATTCATTGTAGGTTTGCGGTTACAAAAATAAACAAGTATGAACGAGAACTTTGTAAAACGACTTGGTAAGGAAATTGAAGACATAAAATCTGCAGGTCTTTATAAAAATGAACGAATTATTACCAGCGGTCAAGGTGCGGAAATACAGGTAGGTGGAAAGACAGTGTTGAATTTTTGTGCCAATAATTATTTAGGGTTGGCAGCAAATCCAAAAGTGATTGCCGCATCAACAAAAACAACAGATGAGCGCGGATATGGATTAAGCAGTGTGCGTTTTATTTGTGGCACTCAGGATATTCATAAGGAGTTAGAGAAAAAAATTTCTACTTTTTTGGGAACAGAAGATACCATTTTATATGCTGCGTGCTTTGATGCAAATGGTGGGGTTTTTGAACCATTATTTGGAGAGGAAGATGCCATTATTTCTGATGCGTTGAATCATGCGAGTATTATTGATGGAGTCAGGTTATGTAAAGCCCAAAGGTTTCGGTACGAGCATAATAATATGGAGGACTTGGAAAATAAATTAAAAGAAACGAAGGACCTAAGAAGCAGGATTATTGTTACAGATGGCTCATTCAGCATGGATGGAACTATTGCACAGCTTGATAAAATATGCGACTTAGCAGATAAGTACTATGCAATAATAATGGTGGACGATTCTCACTCGACAGGATTTATAGGGAAGACGGGAAGGGGCACTCACGAATATCGTGGTGTAATGGGAAAGATTGATATTATCACCAGCACTTTAGGAAAAGCATTGGGTGGGGCAAACGGCGGGTTTACTTCAGGCAGGAAAGAAATTATAGAAATGCTCCGTCAGCGCAGCCGTCCTTATTTATTCAGTAACACGTTGGCTCCAGGTATTGTGGGCGCCTCCATTGCGGTTTTTGATATACTCAGTGAAACGACTGATTTGCGAGATAAATTAGAAAGCAACACAAAATATTTCAGAGAAAAAATGACGGGGGCAGCGTTTGATATCAAACCGGGCCATCACCCAATCGTGCCAATTATGCTGTATGATGCTGTGCTGGCGCAAAATTTTGCAGAGAAATTATTAGAACAAGGAATTTATGCAATTGGATTTTTCTTCCCGGTAGTAGCAAAGGGACAAGCGAGGATTCGTGTGCAATTAAGTGCTGCACACGAACAAAAGCATTTGGATAAGGCAATTGAAGCATTTACAAAAGTTGGGAAGGAGTTAGGGGTGTTGAAGTGAAAATGAGTTTTTATTTTTAGTAACTTTATAAGAAATTAAAAAAATGGAAACAACGTTGCTAAATAGGGTGACAAACAATCCTGCAGTATTAGCCGGAAAACCCGTTATCAGAGGGATGCGGCTTTCTGTAGAGCATATTTTAAAAATGCTTGCAAGAGGTATCTCTCATAAGGACATTATTGAAGAATATCCCTTTTTGGAAGAAGATGATATCAGGGCGTGCTTACTTTACGCAGCCACTATCATTTCACATGAAGAAGAGAAAGTATGAAGGATGAATCTTTTGATAAGATAATCGTTGACGTAGGTGTTGGGAAGGTTATTGAAGAATGGTTATCTCTTCATTATAAAATAATATCAATTAGAAAGATAAATCATGAAATGCCTGATTTGGATATTTTAAAATTAGCAAATAAAGAGAATGCATTGATAATTACGATGGATAAAGATTTTGGTGAATTAATCTTTAAGCAATTTTCATTTCATCATGGAATCCTATTGCTAAGATTAGAAGATGCAGTGGCGGCAGAAAAATTATCTGTAATTCAAAATATTTTTCAAAATAGTTATTCTCAAATAAGAAATAATTTCTCTGTTTATCAAAATGGTAAACTCAGAATCCGAAATAATTAACATGACTGAGAACGAATCCTCCTTCAAAGCAAAAAGCACCATTAAAAGCGCTGACCTTGATCACAGGAAGAAGATCAATTTCAATATAGGAAAATACAATGCGGCAGTACCACTGGGGAAATTACAATTTGCTGATAATAACCTGGTAAAAGAGAGAGCCAAAAATATAAAATGGAGAGCCCTGGAAACTCTCGATCAGCATTTGGAAGAATTTGAAATGCATTTTACCAAACGTGGAGGAAAAGTAATTTGGGCAGAAAATTCACAGGAAGCCTTAGACGAAATTCTTAATATCTGCAAAGCGAAAAATTGCAAATCCATTGTGAAAAGCAAAAGCATGGTTACGGAAGAAATTCACCTAAATCATTTTTTGCAGAAAAACGGAATAGAAAGTGTTGAGACTGATTTAGGAGAGTATATTCAGCAACTGGACGGAGAACCTCCTTATCATATTGTGACGCCCGCGATGCATAAGAGCAAAGAAGATGTTGCCAAAGTTTTTGAAAATAAATTGGGAACCCCTTCCAAACTTTCCCCACAGGAATTAACGCTTATTGCCCGGGGTAATTTAAGAGAAAAATATGTTCAGGCTGAAATAGGAATTACCGGTGCTAATTTTATTATCAGCGATATTGGCGGCATTGCTATTACCGAAAATGAAGGAAATGCAAGGCTAAGTTCTGCATGGCCGAAAACACATATTGTAATTGCTGGCATAGAAAAAATGATTTCTTCGATGACCGATCTTGCATTAATGTGGCCGCTCCTGGCAACTTATGGAACCGGACAGAAAGTAACCGTTTATAACAGTATTATTTGCGGACCGAGACAACCGGGAGAAAATGACGGGCCCGATGAGATGTATGTTATGTTTTTGGACAATAACAGAACTAATATTCTTGCGAGTGAGCGCCAACGCGAAAGCCTTTATTGTATAAGGTGCGGAGCGTGTTTAAATGTTTGTCCGGTGTATAAAAATATTGGCGGCCACAGTTATGGAACTACTTATACCGGTCCTATTGGGAGTGTAATTACACCTAATATGAATGGACTTGAAGAAAATAAACATTTGAGTTTTGCATCTTCTCTTTGCGGCGCATGTACAGAAGTGTGCCCGGTAAAAATAAATCTTCATGAATTATTATTAGTTAACCGCAATGAAAGTGTGGAGCAGGGAATGACTACTTTTTCAGAAAAGATGGCATGGAAAATTTGGAAAACAGCTTCATTAAAAAGAGGCATGATGAACATGGGAAATGGTGGCCTGAAAACAAAAGTAGTAAATATGCTATTTAAGGATTGGGACAAACATCATACTCCGCTTGAATTTAGCAAAAAGACTTTTAATGAAATGTGGAAGGACCAGGAGAAACTAAAATAACAACTTAATACTTCTGATAGTTTTTGAGAAAAATTTTTAAAAACTACCCGAAGCAAATCTTTTTGTTATTAATTTAAAATGAAGATCTCAATTTTAAGAATTCAATTAAGTTTAATCTATCCTCTATGCTTGCTTTTCAGATATTTAGCATGTATAATTTCTTCCATTGGCTTGTTATAAACCTTGCTTTCTACCCAGGAAATTATATCCAGATATGCAAACGATCGCGTCTCAAACCGGTTTTTTTCAAGATGTTTAATTTTAGTAAGAAAAAGTTCGAGTTCCGGCTTTAGTTCCCTAGCATTTACTTTAGTGGAATGACGTAAAAAATTAAACATAGCTTCCTCAACTATTGTAAAATTTTTCATTCTTGCCATAAAACGATAAACAGATTTTATAAGAGAATCTAAAATTTCATCATTGCCCATTTCATAATGACAAAGCAAATGCATCAGCCGTGCATAGCATTGAAGATCGTTGCGTAGGCCTTGCTGATTGTCATTTATGATCTTATTAAGGTAGTCAATGGCTATAGAATATTCTCCTGCTCCAAAAAAAAGTGATGCAAATTTATAATTGAATACAAGTATGCGATGACTGTCAACAAAGAGAGAATATTCTTTTAATTTAACTTCAATTTCCGGTAGAATTGCAAGTCCCTCCCTGAAATTCCCCTGCATTAAATGTTGATTTATTTTGGCGCTATTGATATAAATGAATGTATGAATTCGAAAATTATCATGATGATTAGCTACTTCTGTTTTTGAAAATTTTTCAAATTCACAAAGCGTGGTTTTAAATTTCTTAAAATTTCTTAAATCAAAATGCGCGTTCAATAAATTGTGCATTCCCTTTATGTAATGCCCTGTCTCTACGGCCAGCATTACCTTGTCTTCATTAAACAAGTCTATCCATTTTTGGCTATATCGGTAATACATAAAAAAATCCTGTCTTATAAATGCATACCAGGAATAACTTTGGTACAGATATAATTTTTCATAAAAATCATCTATGGCATTTATGTTATCAGGCAATGAACTTTTGAAAAATTTTTTTATATCTTTTTCATCTTCTTCATTTCGGGCATGTCCATTTTTTATAAACCATCTGTAGAGTAACAGAGCCAGGTTAGAAAGTTTGGTAACACGGTCTATATGTTCGCTTGTGGCAAGCGCTTCCTGGGCAAGCATTTCTGTTTTCTCAAGTGAACTTCTGGTAATATGGAGAGTTTCAATCTTTTTTTCAAGAGAAATTAACTGCACCAGGAAATTCATTTTCCGATTTGCTTTCGCCATCTCTTTGGCTCTTTCCAGTATTTGCAAGCTTTGTATCTCTAATCCTTTATTATAAAGTAAACGTGCATTATCAAGATGTTCACTTAGTTTGAGATCGACATTATCATTCGTTTTTAATAATCGGAGGCTCGCTAATAATTGCTTATAAAGGTGTGTCTTTAAATTGGCCAATTGTGGTTTGGTAAATCCTTTTAAAGATTTCATCATGTGCTTTTCATCATATTCAGTAAGTTTATCTAATGCATCAAATAAACGAACAATCTTCAGATCTTCTTTGGCAGAACTTCTTTTAATATAAAGCTTAAAATGCCTTTTCTCTGATTTTTCGAGGGAATGAATTAATTGAAACAAGGTATCTGAATTATGGTTGGGCATCATTTAAAAAATTACCTTAAATATTTGCTTGTAAGGTACTTATGAAAAAATAATCATCTCTGCGATAATACTTTATAGTTTAATTTGATTATTTTAAATTGTTGACGCAGTATACATTTGCGAAACAATGGGATGAAGATTGAATGTCAATTTGAAGGCGTATATCTTTTAGAATCTTCTCATTGTAAGCTGATAGCAGCACAAAAGTAACAATTAAAGATTCTCATATCAAGCAATCGAAAAGGGTCGCTCTGTTTCTACAGGGAGACCTATTTTTTTTGAAAATGTGAAAATAAATCCTTTTTTAATACAAATAAAATCTTTTTTAATCTGCATGAATATTAGCCCTCCTCCCAAATGTCGCTGCGAATTAAATTGCACCTGGTTATTTTTTTTTAAAAATATAAATACTAAAAAACATGCCGGTTTTTTACCGGCATGTTCATGAATTAAGATTTATTGAGAATTATTTTTTCTTAGAGTTTAGCTACTATAATGTTATTTGTAACATGTGTTTCAGAACTCACCTTGTATTCCTGTGTTTGATGAGTATTTAAATTAGTAACTTCAAATTTTAGTCCAAATGAAGGAGATTCATAATCATCTGGATCAATATCCATACGATAAGTTCTGACAATATCAATTCCCTTTACCTTTTCGGAAAATAATACATTTTGAGATGCATCCTTAATAGATATAAGATAAAGGCCATTTTCAGAATTGTTCAGTTTGAGCTGAAAAATGGGTTGGCTGTTTTCTTTGCCAATAAATTTTAATTCAATCGGATTGCCGGTTTTGATACCTGCAAATGAAGGGACTGATAATCCCATCGTGCAAAGTGCAAATAATGCCAGTGCAATGTTTCCTGTTTTGTTTTTTGCTTGTTTCATAAAATGAAATTTAAGATTAAAGTTTATTTTTCTTTTACTCATTCAAACAATCAAGACACAAAAGTAAACATCAAAGAAATGGTTTGAAAACAAGATTAGTTGGGATTTTCGCATCTTAAAACGGGAAATTTTATTATGAAACCCTCATTAGTAAAGGGTTTTCTGCACAAACCACGATGATGCCCAAAGTTGAAAGTTAAAAAATTGTAAACGAAACCAAACTTAATGAGACAAATTATTTCAAGTGCAAAAAATGAAAAGTAATTAGTAATTATGAATGAATAAACTCTGATTATTTAAAAATGATTATTTAAAATCGATAAATACAGAGGATTTAAAATTCTTACTAGTGTTTGAAGTGCCTTAATCCGGTAATTATCATTACAAGATTATTTTCTTTGCAATATGCGATGGAATCTTTATCCCTGATAGAACCTCCAGGTTGTATGAATGCTGTAATACCTTCGCTGTGCGCAATTTTGACACAATCATCAAATGGGAAAAAAGCATCACTTGCTACAACGGCATTTTTTAAATCAAATTCAAATTGATTCGCCTTTGCTATGGCTTGTTTCATAGCATCTACGCGGGATGTTTGTCCACAGCCTTTTCCTAAAAGCTGTTTATTTTTTATAATTGCGATCGCATTACTTTTTAGATGTTTACAAATAAGATTGGCAAATACTAGATCTTCTTTTTCTTCTTCAGTAGATACTCTTCCTCCTTCTTCTTTCCATTCTGTAAAATTTCCTTTGTCATTATCCTGGATCAGCAAACCATTCAATGAAGTTTTTGATTGTTGCACTTCTTTTGGAAATTCTTTTAATTTTAAAATGATACGATTCTTTTTTGCGTGCAAAACAGGAATTGCGTCTTCATCGAATGCTGGTGCAATCAATACTTCGAAGAAAAGATCTTTCAGCAGATCGGCAGTTTTTTTATCAATAGCAGAATTTGAAATTAATATTGCGCCAAAAGCACTTTCAGGATCGCCGGCAAGCGCAGCAGAAAATGCATCTGGCACATTTTTTCTTTGTGAAATACCGCAAACATTGGTATGTTTTATTACAGCAAATGTTGTAAGATCAGAGTTACTTTTTTTATCAAACTCGTTCATCAGTTGTAATGCTGCGTCCACATCTACCAGGTTATTATACGAAAGTTCTTTTCCATGAAGTTGTTCAAAAATTTCACCAATATTCCCAATAAAGAATCCTTGCTGATGCGGATTTTCACCATATCGAAGTGTTTTCTTTTCACTTGAAAAAGGGTTGGCAAAATTGGTTTTATTAAAATAATTAGAGATAGCTATATCGTAGCGGGCACATACGTCAAAGGCTTTTCTCGCAAAGCCCTTTCTTTCTTCCAAAGAGGTTTCGGCATTTTGTGCTGATAAAATATTTTCTAACTTTTGATAATCATTCTTATCAGCAATAACCAATGCGTTTTTAAAATTTTTAGCAGCCGCACGAATCATGGAAGGCCCGCCTATATCAATTTTTTCAATAATAGTAGCTTCATCATTGGTTGATTTTACTGTTTCCTCAAAAGGGTATAAATCTACTACTACCAAATCAATTTCAGGAATATGGTATTGTTTCATTTCCTTTAAGTCATTTTCAACATCCCTTCTTCCCAAAAAACCGCCAAACACGGCAGGGTGAAGGGTTTTAACTCTTCCTCCCAGGATAGAAGGATAGCCTGTAAGTGATTCTACAGATATACATTTGCCACCATTCTCTTCAATGAATTTTTGAGTACCGCCTGTGCTGTAAATTGTAATATTTTGTTTGGCAAGGAAGGAAATAATGGGTTGCAAACCATCTTTGTTGCAAACAGAGATGAGAGCAGATTTAATTTTTTGTTGCATGTTGGATAGGAAAATATTCCTTTTAAATGTCTGTTACAAATGCACCCTGTTCAGAAACAGAATGGGATTGCAAATGTAATTCTTCACACTCTTTTTTCCATTGACCAATTTTCCACAAAGAATTAGAGGCGTCAAAAATATATTGGTTACAGTGAAATAATTGTGCTAAATCTTTTATTTTGACTTTTGGATTTTTAGAAATAATAAGATAATCCACTATTACTTTCTGTGAAATGGGCAAATAGGAAATTGAAGTATCAATAATTAATATTTTTTTATTATAGAACTGATAAAAATTATTTTAAAGAGAAACAAGATTCTTAATATTTGATTTATCATTAGCCATAAATAAAATCCTTGCAGGTTTTAAATTAAAATTCTGAAGTAATTTATCCTCCGATAAATCCTTATCCGAAACCAAATGGTATTTGTTGCCATCAATAAAATCAATGGCACTATGGAATGGAATATTGTAAACTACTATTTTCTTTTGCCTGTAGAAATTCCATTTATTAACAGAAATAATTACAGAGAAAATTAAAGCAAATGTTAATCCAATTTTAAATGCAAGCTTATTTTTATTGATGGCCCAATAAATAAAAGATATGAAAATAATACACAACAAAATAGTTTCAAATACTGATATAGAAACATTGTTCCATAGAGCAAAAGGCAGCGTGCTTATGAATAAAACAGAATGATTCATTAACCAAAGAACACCGGAAACCAATTTACCAAAATAAACAGGCAATACTCCTAACGGAGATAAAATAAGTAAAACAATGCAACCCCAGAGTGCAAGCGTAGCCAAGGGAATGGCAATAAGATTGACGACTAAAAAAAGCAAAGGCAATTGATGAAAATAATAGAAGCATAGCGGAACCGTAAACATTTGTGCAGCAATAGAAACAGATGCCATCTTCCAGATAAGATCCAAAATTTTATTTTTGGTATAAATCCAATGGTACACTGGCTTTTGCAAAACCACAATTCCGAGGACTGCCAGGTAAGAAAGTTGAAATCCTACATTCCAAAGTAAAAAAGGGTCAAAGCATAATAATGCAAAAGCAGAAACGCATAAAGAATTATAAACAGAAGCTCTTTTTTTAAAAATACTACCGACAGAAATGAAACTAAACATTACGGCAGCGCGCATTACAGAGGGAGAAGCCCCCGTTAACAAAGCAAAAAACCAAAGGCATAGTATTATTACCAGAATCCGTACAGTTTTTGAGTTTTTGAGAATTGGTATTTGTAAAGTAATCCAGAATAATAATCCGTAAATGAGCGCTAGATGCAAACCTGAAATGGCAATTAAATGCACCACGCCGGCGTTGCTGAATGCCTGAACCAAATCTTTGTCGAGATCAACCTTGTAGCCTACCACCAGTGCATTTGCCAAAGCTGATTCATTTTTGCCGGTAATATATTTGTCAATGGTTTTTACGATATATTCGCGGGTGTTGAAAAGGGTGTTTTTGAATGCATTGGCATTATTACCTTTCAATAATATCCAATCTTTTTTTTGAAGATAGCATTGATGAAAAATATTTTGAAATGCGAGGTATTGGGAATAATTAAAACTACCCGGATTCCCGGAATTTTTTATAGATTGCAATGCTTTCCCAATAATGATTTTATCGCCATATTTTAAATGGTTTGAAAAAGAATCTTTTGCAAAATAGATGATTATGTTTCCACGTGCAGTTTTTTGAAAACCATTGGTAATGCAGGATTCTACTGCTGCAAGTGCTTTATATGACTTTGCTTTTTCTACCGGCGGTTCATTAATTGTAGCTATTAAAAAACTACTATCGTTATAATTTTGTCCATACCAGTTTTTGTGATTCCTGGCATCTTTCTGCCATGTAATAAATAATCCAAAGATGATAAGAAAGATAAAAATGAAAATTCCCTGCAGCGATCTGAATCGATACCTGATTGCCTCCGGCATATATATGAGAATACAATCAATAATATGGACATTATGGTGCCGCCGAAAATAATTATCGGTATTTTTATATTACCATAATATTCAAGAAGAATACCGACCATAACGGGAATCAGTAAACGTAGAAGTGGTGCCTTTTTCCAAATATATATGGTATAAAATTTAGCCATTAAATGATTATTTAAAAATATTTATAATATAGAACAATGCTTACAAGGCGGCTAATAAGCCTGCTAATTAAAATTTAATTTTGAAGATACATTTTTAATTTTTTCTTTCCGTATTGTTTAGATTTGTAAACGATATTTTCAGACTGAGAAGATGAAACTTACCATTCGTACCAAAACGGATTTATTATTATTTAAAAATTTTAAAATAAACACTTGAAGCAGCCACAACAAATGCAATTTGATAAAGCGTATTCATTTTTAATTGCGAGATTAGAAACAGAATTACCTACCTACTTACATTATCATAATGCAGGCCATACTAAAGATGTGATAGCGGCAACTGAAAACCTGGCACACGAAGAAAATGTTTCAGAACGCGATTTAACCATTTTAAAAACAGCAGCATTATTTCATGATTGCGGTTTTTTGGAAACCTATACTGACCATGAAGAAATTTCTTGCGATATGGCAAAGAAATGGCTGCCACAATTCGGATACTCTCAAGAAGTGATTAATGAGATATGTGAACTTATTTTAGCAACAAAGCTTCCTCAAAGACCAAAAACGAAATTGGCGGAAATTATATGTGATGCGGACTTGTATTACCTGGGAACTGATAAATATTTTGTGGGGGCCAATAATCTTTTTAAAGAATTGCACGAGGCGGGTTTTGTAAAAGATCGGGAAGAATGGAGAAAGGAAGAAATAAAATTTGTGGAAAAGCATGAGTATTTTACAGCCACTGCCAAGAATACCCTCAGTGCTAAATTGAAGAAAACCCTGCAGCAGCTTAAAAAAAGAAATGGCATCCAAAAAAAACCCGAAAAATTGTTTGATGCTTATAATTGGTTCAATGATGTTTTGTTTATAGTAGTAGGAGTAGGATTAGCAGCTTTTTCTCTCAAAAGTTTCCTGGTACCTAATGGATTTTTTGATGGGGGCATAACAGGTATTTCGCTTTTGATACATGAATTATATAAATTTAACCTGGCTTGGGTAATTATGCTCGCCAATCTTCCATTTATAATAATTTGTATTTATGCCATCAATTTTAATTATGCTTTAAAAACGTTTTTTTGTATTTTATTGCTTGGAATTTGCCTGTGGGTTCTACCTCTTTATAACATTACATCAGATAAATTGTTGGTTTCTGTTTTTGGCGGGTTCTTCCTGGGAGCCGGCGTAGGCCTAACTATGAGAGCCGGTTGCGCAATTGACGGAATTGAAATTCTGGCGCTTTATACCTGGAAAAAAACCAGTTTTACAATCAGTGAAATTATTCTTGCTATTAATGTTGTCATTTTTAGTATTGCCGCAATTAAGTTTACAATTCCGGTGGCTTTGTATTCAATGCTCACTTATTTCACAGCCACCAAAACTGTGGATTATGTAGTGGAAGGTTTAGAGGCTTATGTTGGAGTTACTATTATTTCGGGTAAAAGTGAAATCATAAAAGACAGGCTGGTAAATGAAATGGGGCGAGGAATCACAATTTATAAAGGCGAAAGAGGATTTTTACCCGGTAAGTTTGATCTCCATAGTGATTGTGATATTATTTTTACAGTAATTACAAGACTTGAAATCAGGAAACTTAAAAATCTTGTTAGCGAAATTGACCCGCGTTCTTTTGTTTTTGCAAGCACTATCAAAGAGGCTTCCGGTGGAATTATTAAACGGAGGCATATACATTAAAATTCCAAAAACTTTATACTTAAATCACATTTAGTTGTTTTATTTTCTCTCTCTCCCCAACTATCCATATTATATCACCCCATTCAAATTTTGTACCCGAATCAGGATTTAGTATGCGGTCTTCATTTCTTTCAATGCCTACTACCAGGCCATTCGTAAGTTCGCGGATTCCGGAACCTCTGATGGTGAGACCCTTTAGCCGGTTATTTTCGTCCACTACCATTTTCTGCAAAATAATATCTTCAGTTCTTTTTTCATTTAGTTCCATAGTAACCGCTTCTTCAAATATGGGTTGGAACTTTTGCATCTGATCGTCAGTAGCAATGATGCCTACGTCGTCAAAGGGCAGTAACCTGTTGAATCGGGTGGGTGCATAGATTAAATTGTCGCCTCGTTTTATGTAGGCAATATTAATTCCATATTTTTCACGCCAAGACAGTTCTACTAATGTTTTGCCAATATATTCCGCATGTGGATTTACCTCGAGGTTTATCATGTGAGCATCCCATGGGGAGAGATCTGTATGGGGTCTTAACTGGTTTTTTAGGTCTTCTTCTTCCTGCGATTTTTGTTTCTCTTCTAATTGCCGGGCATTCAAGTTGGTTAAGAAACGTCCTTCGAGCCTGTGATAAAAATGCTGTATTTTATTTGAGAATAGTATTAAAATAATTATGATAAGAGGAACAGCCACCAGTATGGCAATGGAAGTAGTAAACAATCTGTCAACCCAAAAACCAATCAACAAAACACCGGCTACCACTCTCGAAATTTCGAATATCAGTAAAGGACCCCTGCTATATTTCTTTTGAAGCCAAAGCTCTTTATAAGCTGTATTTTCAGGTTTTTTAGCCATGAAAGCCCATAGAAATGGACTTGCTACTCCAAGCGTTACTATAAGCGCTATCAGGCTCCTCAAAAGATTATTATCAATATTGTTTTTCAAAAAAGGTATAAAGAATTTAATGGTAACCAACATAAGCGCCAGTAAAATAATACCATTGGAAACAATAATGTTCAGGTAAGACATCATTACTATTTTCCACCTGCTTTCGGCCTGTATTTTTTGCGTGTTTGATGAATAATTGTTAAGCCCTCGTAGCCATTTTGCAGGTAATATTTTTTCTACGAATTGATACAATGGTCCCGAAAGCTTTATCATATAAGGTGTCGTAAAAATAGTAATAGCCGAAGCGCCTACTGCCACAGGAAACAAGAAATTGCTGGTAACTCCCAGAGTAAGGCCAAGTGTGGCAACGATAAAAGTAAACTCACCAATCTGGGCCATACTCATGCCAACTTGTATGGATTGTTTTAATGGCTGTCCTGAAAGTAAAGCACCTAATACGGTGCTAAATAATTTCCCAAAAAGGGTGAGTAACGTAACCCATAGAACTGGCCAGCGGTAAGTTACTATGGATTGAGGGTCTATCAGCATCCCTACCGATACGAAAAAAATAGCCCCAAATAAATCCTTTACAGGGTTTAATAAATTTTCAATTTTTTCTGCCTTTGTAGTTTCTGCTAATATAGAACCCATAATAAAAGCGCCCAACTCTGCTGAAAAACCTGCCTGAGTCGCTACTACCACCATACCCAGACAAAGCCCCAGTGAAAGGATTAGTAATGTTTCTTCATCCAATAGTTTCTTAGCCCATCGCAAGAGGCTTGGTAATAAAAAAATGCCGGCAATAAACCAGAGGATTAGAAAAAAGATTAGTTTAACCAAAATAAAAAACATCTCTGAACCCTGAAAATGACGTGATACGGCAACCGTAGAAAGCAATACCATCAACAACACTACCACTATATCCTGGACTATCAACACACCAAAAACTACTCTTACATATTGCCGGGTTTTTATTTTTAATTCTTCAAAAGCTTTGATCGTTATAGTAGTCGAAGAACTCGCCAGCATACCACCCAGGAAGAGGCTATCCATTTGACCCCAGCCCATCCACCTACCAAGGTAAAAGCCCGCGATGGTAATAAAAATAATTTCGACCAAAGCCGTAATAGAAGCAGAACCACCAACGTGTATTAATTTTTTAAAACTAAACTCAAGCCCCAGACTAAATAGCAAGAAGATAACTCCTATTTCTGCAAGGGTTTCTATATTTTGGGTATCGGCTATTGTAGGAGTCAGTGATAAATGCGGGCCTATCAGAAAGCCCGCAATGATGTAGCCCAATACTAACGGCTGTTTCAACCATCGGAATAACAGCGACGTAATTGCTGCGGCAATTAATATTAGCGCGAGATCTTCTATTAATCCAGGTAAGTGACCCATACAATTTTTATTAAATGGATTGGAGTTTAAGTTAAACTCTAAAGGCCGATTTTCAAAAAATTGTTTTTGGGTAGAGAAGCTCTTTTAGTTTTTTAAAGCGCGTGACAGCGAATTGAATAGTAAATATAACGCAAGCCTGATACTTTTTTGGGGGGATAAAACGGTCATAGATTATTCAAATCCTTTGCGGCCGCCTTGTCCAGAAACCAATGTAATTTCCCGTTAACCGGTTTAATTATTTGTGCTGGAAATTTTTCAGGTATATAATCTCCTTCCAAAACCTGTTGTAATATTTTTGCTTTTTTGGAACCATCTACCATAAAAGCTAAGTTGGAGGCTTTGTTTACGATAAGCGGCATAAGAGTAATCCGGTACATTTCCTGTTTTTCATTATAAACAGAATTTACCCAATGAAAATGTTCTTTAATAATAGGAGATCCGGGAAAAAGAGAAAGCGTATGGCCATCATCGCCCATGCCAAGAAGTACAAGATCAAAACTGATCGCGGTACTTTTAAAGAAAGTGTGTAATAATTTCCTGTATTCCTCAACTGCAAAATTAGGTTCGATATCGGTACGCATAATGTGAATTTGGCCAGAAGGAATATCAATATGATCCAATAAAATATCGAAAGCCATTTTTGCATTGTTTCTGTCATCAGTAAAAGGCACTCCTCTTTCGTCGCCCCAGAAAATTTGAATGCGTTTCCAGTTTATTTTATTTTTAAATTTTTCCGAAGCTAATTTTTGATAAAGTAGTTTTGGTGTTTCACCTCCGGAAAGTACCAAAGAAAAAAATTCCTGATTTTTTAAAGTAGCTGAAATTAAATCACAAATCCATTGAGCAAGTTTATCGCTCATGATTTCTTTATTATCGAAAATATGAAGTTTCATTTTAAGTTGTTTTTTTAGTCTTCTTACTTTCCACTTTTTCAGTTTCATTAGTTTTGGACTTTACTTTAGCAGGCATAGAAATCCAATTATGACCGTCCCTTGCTATAAGCGCTTCAGCATCTTCAGGGCCCCACGAATCTGGTGAATAATTAGGGAAACTTAACGGTTTACGGGAAGACCAAACTTCTAAAATTGGCATTACTACTTTCCAGGCAGCTTCTACCTGGTCGCCACGCATAAACAAAGTGGCATCTCCATCCATAACATCGTATAAAAGTGTTTCGTAAGCTTCAGGTTCCTCTCCTTTGTAAGCATCTTCATAACTAAAAACCATGTCAACAGGATTAAGTATCATAGCCTGTCCCGGGCGTTTCGCCTGGAAAGTGAGACAAATATCCATCTCGGGTGAGATGCCAATGGAGAGCCGGTTAGGTCTCCAGGTTTCTGTAGCTTCTTTGGGGAAAGCAAAGTCAGGAGCTGGTTTGAACTGAATTGTCAATTCTGTGGATTTTTCATGAAGACGTTTCCCAGTGCGTACATAAAAAGGTACGCCTTCCCATCGCCAATTATCAATATAAAATTTTACTGCAGCAAAAGTTTCTACATTGGAATCAGGATTTGTGCCTTTTTCTTCTTTATACCCGGGCACTTTTTCTCCCTGCATCCATCCCGCGCCATATTGTCCGCGTGCAGCATAATCCTGTACTTCATCTTTCGGAATTCTGCGGATGGCATTTAACACATCTACTTTTTTATTCCTTATTTCATTAGCATCAAAAGATATAGGCGCTTCCATTCCTATCATACAAAGCAATTGTAAAATATGATTCTGAATCATATCTCTCATGGCCCCGGCTGTTTCATAATAACCACCGCGACCCTCGACACCTACGGTTTCTGCAGCGGTAATTTGTACATGCTCAATATAATTCCTGTTCCATAATGGTTCAAATAGTGCGTTAGCAAAACGTAATGCAAGAATATTCTGTACCGTTTCTTTTCCGAGATAGTGGTCAATTCTGTAAATCTGTTCTTCTTCAAAATACTCCGATAGCATTTTATTCATTTCTACCGCACTTTGTAAATCATGGCCGAAAGGTTTTTCAACTACAATTCTGGAACTCTTAGTGTCCTTACAAATATCCATATTGCCAATATGTTTTACTATCATGGGAACCAATTGCGGTGCAACTGCCATATAAAAAACAACTGTGGGATGGATTCCAGCCTCTTTCTCTTTTTCCTTTACTATCTGAACAATTTTATTATATGCTTTGCTGTCGTTGATATCCATCTTCAGGTAGCTTATGTTTTTGGAAAAAGCATCCCATTTACCATCGGTATCTTTTATCCTTGAAAAATTATCAATTCCTTCTTTCAAATGCTTTTTATATTCTGCGTCCGAATATTCAGTACGGGCAATACCTACAATACTAAAATGGTCGGGCATGGCATTGTCTAAAAAAAGATTGTATAATGCGGGATTTAACTTTCTATAATTTAAGTCGCCACTGCCCCCAAAAATGATAAGAACTGTTGGCTGTAATTTTTTATAATCTAACATGCTGGTGATTTTAGTTTTTCACGGAGAATACCGTAGTTATTCAAATTGAAGTCTTTTAAGCTTTTTGTCTTATGTTTTAGAATTACTCTTTCTTTATTTTTTTATTTCCCCTCCCATTCTGTATGGAAAATCCCTTCAATATCGGTTCTTTGATAAGTGTGTGCGCCAAAGAAATCGCGTTGTGCCTGCACTAAATTTGTTGGTAATAATTTTCTGCGATAAGCATTATAATAATTTAATGATGCCATCAATCCCGATGCAGGATAATTATTCATAGCTGCCGTAGAAACTATTTTTTCTAACGATGATTCCTTTTGTTGAAGAATCTTTGCAATTGATGCATCAAGCAATAAATTTTTCAATGATTTATTTTGATAGGCTTTTTTAAACATATCCAACATAGCAGAACGAATGATGCATCCTCCCCGCCAAACACTTACTACTTCCGGCAGTGGAATATCCATTTTTAATTCAGAGGAAGCCGTAGTAAGCATTGCCAAACCTTGCGCGTAACTGATTAATGAAGCGAAATAGAATGCTTCCTTTAATTGATTGATAAATTCTTTTTTATCGGTTTCAATTTTTTGAGTTGAAGTTTTATAGAGAGAAGCTGCTTCCTTTCTTTCATCAATCAACGAAGAAAGGTTGCGCATCATTACGGCTGAATCTATTGTGGGTATTGGCATTGGCAGATCAAGCCCCGATTGTGATGTCCATTTCCCGGTTCCTTTGGCGCCTGCTTTATCAAGAATCATGTCCACCAGATAGTTGCTGGTTTTGTCGTCTTTCTTATCAAAAATGATTGTGGTGATTTCCAATAAAAAAGATTTCATATCACCGCTATCCCAATCTTTAAAAACATCGTGAAGCTCTTTATTAGAAAGTTGTAATCCATGATGCATCAGGTCGTAGCATTCGCTGATGAGTTGCATTATCGCATATTCTATACCGTTATGTACCATTTTTACATAGTGGCCAGCAGCATCATGCCCTAAATATCCTACGCAAGGTTCAGCGTTTACCTTTGCTGATACGGCTTTTAAGATTGGCTCTACTTCTTTGTAGGCTTCCTCATCTCCGCCGGGCATAATGCTTGGACCCTTTCGTGCTCCTTCTTCACCTCCGGAAATTCCGATCCCCATAAAATGAAAACCAATATTTTTTAGTTCATTAATTCTTTTCAATGTATCTGTGTAATGCGAATTGCCGCCATCAATAATGATATCGCCTTTTTGCAACAGCGGTTTTAAATCACCGATCACACTGTCCACAGGTTTCCCTGCGGGAACAAGCATCATTAATTTACGCGGAGTTTTTAAAGATGTAATCATCTCTTTCAGGGAATTTACTCCTTTTACTTCTCCTTTAATAGAAGAGTCTTTGCCAGCAGAAGATTCGAGAGCTTTTGTTTTATCGGGATTGGTATCAAAGCCAATTACAGAGAATCCATGATCAGCCATATTTAGCAAAAGGTTACTTCCCATTACGCCGAGACCGATCATTCCAAAGTCAAATTTAGCAGGTTCCATATTATTTTTTTTGAATTGCAAAATTACTGAAAGTTTATGTAGGGCGTTACTATGATTATGTTATAATGAAAAACGAAGAAGTCTTTTATTTAGAACTTTTCCTAATGCAGAGAATTTTTTTTTGACATAATCGAAGATCATCAGAGTATTGAAAAACTTTATTAAAACTTAAATGAATTTCAATCCTTCCTGGTCGAGTTTTTTATACTTATTAAAATCAAACCTATAATAAAAGCTCCCTTTTTTTGAGAGCAACTTTTCCTTTTCATTCAATTTAATAAGGATACCAAGGGATAATATTTTTCTTAAAAAATTTCGCTTATCAAAACTGATCTCATAAATAGCTTCATAAAGGTTTTGCAACTGCGAAAGAGTGAATTTCTCAGGTAATAATGCAAAACCTATGGGGTGTGCGGCTACTTTTTGCTTCAATCTCTCTTTACCCATTAATATCATTTTTTCATGATCAAAGATCAATGCCGGAATACTATTTATGTTGTACCATTTGGCGTTGTATTCATTCATCAATTTCTCAGAATAATCATCAATTTTAATTAAAGCAAAATAAGCGATAGAAATAACCCTGCCGCCGGGATCACGATTAACATCTGCAAAACAATACAACTGCTCCATATAAATATTAGAAAGTCCGGTGAGTTTTTTTAAAATCCGGTAGGCTCCATCATCGGAGCTTTCACTAAGAGTTACAAAACCACCCATTAAAGACCATTTCCCGATTTCGGGCTCAAAAGCCCGCTTGATCAATAATACCTGTAAGTCTTTACCATCAAATCCAAAAATAATGCAATCCACTGCTATTAATATTTTGTCGTGGACTTTGTATTCATCAATAATACTCATTTCAATTTATTTTTTATCTGATAACATGTTTCGGGCTCTTTCATTCTTTTCATTTTAATTTTGGGTGTTCTTCAAAATCCAATGTAACATCAAATGATCTTAAATATGCCAAAGATTAGGAGATTAATTACGTGGCTTAATTTAAATAAGCAAGTTAAAATAGCCATTCCGAATGCGCCTACCTCTATTAATTTTTCCCTTCCTCTTTATTGGATAAGATGTTATTATCTTTATCATCAAGGGTAGAAGAATGTTTCCCCGGCCAATGAAGGTAAAGAAAGAGTACTCCCAATAATATCAATAAGATGCTCCACCATAAGCCTGCGTGTAATCGTTCTAAAACTACATGGTGACTTTCCATTGAGGAAAAAGCAGGGATGTTGGCTATCAAAATAATAATACCATATATGGTTAACATCGCCCCTACAAAAAACCATATTGAAAAACCTTCTTCTTCGTGCATAAAATATAATTTTTACCAAAATATAATTTGTAAAATAATAAAAGCAACCAATACCACTCCTGCCCAGAAAATTGGACGTTTCATTAAAGGCAAATGAGCGTCTGAAGGCAACTCCGTGCAACCTCTCACTAATCCAACTAACTGTGATTCGGGCTTAGGCTTCGTAGCGAAACTAACAAATACTGTTACGAGCACACAGATTATCCATGACCAAAGAGCCCGGTACATATCTTCTGCCATGGCTTTTGCATCGCTGGAACCGGTTATGATAGCCAGGGCGCGTGGATCCAATCTTACCCATGCCCACATGCCAACGGAAGATACTGTACCGGCAAGCAATCCCCAAAATCCTCCTGCTGCTGTAGTTCTTTTCCACAACATACCAAGGATAACCGTACCAAATAATGGCGCAATGAAAAAGCTGAATAAAGCCTGAACGTAATCCATAATGCTTGCTGCATTTTCCACTAAATAAGCCGTGCCAATGCTGATAATAACACCAACGAAAGTAGCCCATCGGCCCATTTTTACGTAATGTTTATCAGTAGCTTCTTTCTTAGTAATGCTAAAATGAAGTGGTTTATAAATATCATAAGTCCATACAGTTGAGAAGGCCGTGACATTGCCCGCCATTCCCGACATGAAGCCGGCGATCAGGGCAGTAATTCCTAATCCTAATAGCCCAGGTCCTAAATAACGTGCCATCATTAAAGGAAGGATCTCATTATAACTTTGCGCTCCTGTTGCTGCTGCCTGTGCCTGGCCTACTAATCCAGGCATAACAGCCAAACCAATCAAACCAGGTAATATCACAATTAAAGGAACCAGCATTTTAAATCCTGAACCTATAATAGGGGCCATTTTTGCAGATCGTAAATCCTTTACCGACAATACTCGCTGCACTACCAAAAAATCAGTAGTCCAGTATCCAAAAGAAATAACAAACCCTAAACCAAATACAATACCAATCCACTGAATGCCCATAGGGTTATCACTAAAATGCCCTAACGATCTCCACATGTGTGTGTAATCTCCATGAGGAAGATTTTGATGAATCCTTGCAACCATACCTTTCCAGCCACCAACTTCTGTGAGCCCGAGAATAGGCACCAGCAACGCTCCTGCCCAGATGAGTACAAATTGCAACACTTCATTGAATATGGCAGAGAGTAAACCTCCTAATACTACGTAAACCATTACGGTAATGGAAGATACCCAGATACTGAAGTTAAGATCCCAACCAAGAATGACTTTCATTACCAATGCCATGGCAAACATATTTACACCACTCATGAGCACCGTCATAAAAGCAAAAGAAACGGCTGATAACATGCTGGTGCTTTTACCATAACGCAATTTTAAATAACCTGGGACGGAGTGTGTCCTGGATATATAATAAAATGGCATCATAATAATACCCAGGAAAAGCATAGCGGGTATAGCGCCAATCCAATACCAGTGAGCCGCTAAAATGCCATACTGATACGCCGATGCCGCCCAGCCCATCAGTTCCAGGGAACCAAGATTAGCGGAAATAAAAGCCAGTCCTGCAATCCACATGGTCATCTTTCTTCCGGCAAGAAAAAAATCATCACCGGTTTTAGTGAATCTTACCAGGTAGTATCCGATTCCTAATACAATCAGGAAATAGATGATGATGATGAGTAAATCCGCCCAGTTTAATGAAATTAATCCGCCGGAAAGTAAACATCTGGTGAAGTGAAAATGCATGTTGGTTTATTTTATATTTTGTATTGATTAATTTTATCTCATTGAAAATTCATTCTACCTCAATTGATTTTTGAAATCCCTCAGTTTCGTTTCTTTATCAATAAATACTATTTCAATTCCTGCTATGTCAGCAAAGTCTTCCAAATGTTCAGAGGTTAAGTTTTGGCTAAAACATGTGTGGTGCGCTCCACCCGCCAATATCCATGCTGCACAGCCAGTTGCCATGTCAGGATATGGTTTCCATAATACTCGTGCCACTGGAAGTTTTGGTAAATCATGTTCAGGAGCTACCGCTTTAACTTCATTTACCAATAGACGAAAACGGTTTCCCATGTCAATCATAGAAGCATTCAAAGCCTCACCACCACCCACGTTGAACACCAAACGCACCGGATCTGCCTTACCACCAATTCCCAAAGGATGAATTTCGCAGGAAGGTTTTCCTTTTGCAATTGAAGGACAAATTTCCAGCATGTGTGAACCCAATACCATTTCATTTTTTGGATCAAAATGATACGTATAATCTTCCATAAACGAATTGCCGCCAGGCAATCCGGTGGCCATTACTTTCATGGCGCGAACAAGCGCCGCAGTCTTCCAGTCACCTTCTGCAGCAAAACCATAACCATCTGCCATCAGGCGCTGGGCAGCAATTCCGGGCAATTGTGCCATTCCGTGTAAGTCTTCAAAAGTATCGGTGAAGCCTTTGAAATTTCCATCTTTTAAAAACTTTCTTAATCCTAATTCTATCTTAGCGGCTTCACGTAACGAAGCATAATTTTCTTTTCCGTTTTTCAGGGAAGCAGCTAATTTATAGTCTTCATTATATTGACTGCATAAATTATCAATTTGCTTTTCAGTTACTTTATTAATCACATTTACAAGGTCCCCGACGCCATGCGTATTTACTGAATATCCAAACTTCATTTCGGCTTCCACTTTGTCGCCATCTGTAACGGCTACATAGCGCATGTTATCACCAAAGCGAACAAACTTTGCTCCCTGCCAGTCGTGCCATGCTGCCGCCGCGCGGGACCAGGTACTGATTTGCTGTTGCACACTTTCACTTTGCCAATGTCCGACAACCACCTTTCTTCGTTTATGCATCCTCGTCATAATGAAGCCAAATTCCCTGTCGCCATGTGCGCTCTGATTCAGATTCATGAAATCCATATCAATATCGTTCCATGGAATATCGCGGTTGAATTGGGTATGCAAATGACATAAAGGTTTTTGTAAAATCTTCAACCCATTAATCCACATTTTAGCAGGAGAAAAAGTATGCATCCATGTGATGATACCGATGCAGTTGGCGCTGCTGTTGGCTTCCTGGCAGATGGCATAAATCTCTTCCGGGGATTTTACGGTTGGCTTGAAGACAACTTTTACAGGTATTGTAGCGGCATCGTTAAAAGCCTTTGCAATAATCTTTGAATGATCGGCCACTTTTTTTAAAGTTTCTTCTCCATAAAGATGCTGGCTTCCTGTTACAAACCAGGCTTCGAGTTGTTTAAATTCTTTCATTGTTTAGTTTTAAAACTGATTAAGAATACAGCTTATTTGTTGGTTTACTGCTAGTGAACTTTTATTCTTAATAATGCACAACCATGCGCATTTATCATTCTTCCATATTTCTTTTTAAAAATTCCTACATCTGCTTTTTCCCATAAATCCCTAACCGTTACTTTTCCTTTTATACCGAGTTGCGAAAAATTAATTTTTACTTCATGTGCGTTATCAGCAATATTAAATAAGCCAACATAAATATCCTTACTACCATGCACACCCGAAATCCAAGCCATGCTGCTGTCATTCTTGTATAATTGTTTTGGATTTTCTCCATTTTGATTCACGGCCAGTACTTCATCATTGGATATTAAATTATTTTCGAGCTCCCTGTTTTCAGGAAGATTGCCGCCTAACATTAAAGGTGAACGATACAGGCACCAAAAGCTCATGTGAGTCTGTAATTCGTCCGGTGTAAACCTGCTGTATCGTTCCGGGCCAACCGGTCCACGTTTTGATAATTTACCTATCTGCATCATGTCGCAATCCGGCCAATGACCGGGCTCGCCAACGCCTTCCCACGTTTTTGCATAATCAAACATTTTTAGAAGTTGTTCCCAATTATCCCAAAAATCATCTGCCATCCGCCACATATTGGCATATTTTTTTACGTGCGCAGAATCCTTAATGGGTGTTTCCCCGGGAGATAAACTCAACACAATGGGCCTTCCGCAATTTTGAATCGCTTTATAATAGCCTTCAATTTCCGGCGCCCGGTAAGGACGTGAAATATCATCTACTTTAATAAAATCAACACCCCACGAAGCGTATAGTTTAAGGATGGAATTAAGATACTCCTGCGCTCCGGGTTTTTGCATATTTAAGCCGTACATGTGATTAAGCCACGGGCAGATGGATGAAGTATCTGCAATCATATCAGCAGTAATTCCATTCGTGCCGAGTACAGGTGATTTGGCCCAAACCGCTTGCCGTGGAATACCACGCATTACATGAATACCAAATTTTAATCCTAATGAATGAACATAATCAGCTAATGGTTTAAAACCTTTACCACCAAATGATGAAGGAAATTTATTGACATCAGGAAGCAATCTTCCATATTGGTCCATACTCAGCCACGGAATATAGGAACCATCAGGGAGCCGGCTCTGAAATGGATTGCCCACGGTACTTCCCGGCGGATTATCATAAGACCATAAAAAATCCACAACAATATATTGCCAGCCAAATTGTTTTAAATTTTTAGCCATGTAATCTGCGTTGGCTTTTACCTCATCTTCATGTACTGCTGAGCCGTAACAGTTATAACTATTCCAACCCATTGGAGGTGTGGAAGCCAAATTATTTTGCTGTGCAAAAGCAGGATTGCAGAAAATTACCAGTGTAATTAAAAAATGATATCGTTTTAATTTTTTTATCATAATGAATTAAGTATCCTTCTACCATTCGACAAGTTCCTGGCTCAAGTTGACTTTACTTCGATAGTTTCAGTTCTATTGCCCATAATATGAATCTTTTCCATGCTTACGCTCGTAATGTTTTTTTATTAAAGAATCTTTCAACCTCAATGCATCAGCTTTGATTGATTCTGTTAAATAGGCCATCTTCGCAACTTCTTCCAATACGGCACTGTTGTAAACTGCTTTGTCCGCCGTTTTCCCCCAGGTAAAAGGTGCATGATTGCCCACCAATATCATTTCCATTTCTTCATAACTTATATTTCTTTCTTTCAATGCATTAATGATTTGAAACCCCGTTTGGAATTCGTAATCCCCTTGTATCAATTCATCATTCATAGGGGCAGCGCAGGGTATATCATAAGTTGTATGATCGGCGTGCGTGGTTCCATAAATAGGAATATCACGCAGGCTTTGTGCCCAGGCAGTAGCATAACTAGAATGTGTATGCGCAATTCCTCCGATGGTTTCAAAATTTTTATAAAGAACTGCATGAGTCAAAGTATCGGATGAAGGATGCAACTTTCCTTCAACCCTTTTTCCATCAAAATCAACAATTACCATTTTATCTTCAGATAGTTCCACATAAGGAACGCCGCTTGGCTTTATCGCGAATACGCCTTCTTTCCTATCGGCAGCACTTGCATTGCCAAATGTAAAAAGCACCAAACCGAATTCTGGCAATTGCATATTGGCTTTGTAGGCAAGCTTTTTTATTTCATAATATTTATTCATTGCTCAATAAATTTTCCAAGCGTTTTATATTTTTCATATCTCCTTTTATATAACTCCACATTCTTTTTGTTGGGTCGGTATTCCGCATCAAAACGCTGGCCCATAGCCGCCATCGCATCTTCCACTTTATCATAAATACCCGCAGCAGTCGCTGCAAACATGGCAGCACCGATTGCGCATGTCTGTTCTGATTTGTGAATTCTAATTGGCATGTCCATTACATCAGCCATCACCTGCGTAATGTATGGAGATTTTTTTGCAACCCCGCCCAAACCAATCAATCCTTTTATAGGGACGCCTTCATCATTAAACCTGTCAACAATTGCTTTGGCACCAAAACAAGTCGCTTCCACCAATGCTTTGAAAATACGCGGCGCATCTGTACCAAGATTCAAATTTATAATTGCAGCTTTCAATTCCTGGTTGGCGTCCGGTGTTCGGCGACCATTGAGCCAGTCAACGGCCAATTCATCATTTTCATTCAGCGGGAGTCTTGCTGCTTCTGTCGCAAGTTCAACGATTAATTTATCGTGTAATTCTTTTTGTAATAAATCGGCGGTTGCTGCATCAATAATTTCTGAATTTTTTAAAATATTTTTGAAAGAATTTAAAATCATATTTCTAAACCAGGCGTACGTATCTCCAAATGCAGATTGTCCTGCTTCCATACCCATCATACCTGGTATTACAGAACCTGGTACCTGGCCGCAGATACCTTTTATCAATTTACCTTTTACGTCGTCCATTGGCGCCACCAGCATATCACAGGTTGAAGTGCCCATTACTTTACTAAGGTGATAAGGTTCTATTTGTCCTCCAACCGCGCCCATGTGGGCATCAAACGCTCCGACGCCAATAATTACGTCAGTGGATAAACCCAAACGTTCTGCCCATTCTTTTGAAAGATTGCCGGCAGGTTTATCGGATGTATAGGTATCTGTAAATAATCTTGAAGTAAAACCATCAAGCAATGGGTCTAATGAAGTGAAGAATTCATTGGGTGGTAATCCTCCATATTCCATTGCCCATAATGCTTTGTGTCCTGCGGAACAAACTCCTCGTTTCATTTGATGCACATCATTACCGCCTGTTAATAAAAAAGGAATCCAGTCGCAATGCTCCACCCAGGAATAACATTTCTTTTTAACGGAGATGTCTGTACGAAGAATATGCAAAAATTTTGCCCAAAACCATTCTGAAGAATAAATGCCACCCACAAACTGAAGATAGTTGATGCCGGATTTTTTTGCGTGTTCATTTATTTCCGCCGCTTCTTTGGTGGAGGTATGGTCTTTCCACAAAACAAACATGGCATTAGGATTCGCTTCAAATTCAGGAAGTAAAGCCAATGGCGTTCCATTTTTATCTACCGCTACAGGGGTTGAACCAGTTGTATCTACAGAAATCGCTTTTATTTTTTTGGCAACTTCATCACCTGCTTTTTTTAAGCAATCCTTTATTGTTGCTTCCAGCCCTTCAATATAATCAAGCGGGTGTTGCCGGAATTGGTTGTGATTGGCATCACAGTATAAACCATCTTTCCATCTAGGATAATAAAATACTGATGAAGAAATTTCATCTCCATTCGTGGCATCCAAAATAACAGAGCGAACAGAATCTGTGCCGTAATCAACTCCTATAACAAAAGATTTATCCCGTATCATAAATAGCAGTCTTAAAAAAAAGAACAATTTAAGGATAATTTTTTATTAGTGTCAAAATAACATTTATCTTTTTAAAAGAATTTTTTTATTCTTAAAAAGATTTTAGATTTTTTAGAATTTAAATCAAAGAAAAAATTTTCAAAATGCTGTCCGATAACAGTAGAACAATAATTATCGCAAATTTCTATTTTTCGAATGGGAACATTTAGTTGGTTTTTATAACTAATTCAGATGATTTCAATCCCGTTGAAGAAGCCTTTAAAACAATATTCCCTGATTTTCTTCCTGATTTAATAATCACAAGGCACCTGCCATGCCATGCTTTTCGCTGAGGTAATTGATAACTTTCCACGCTTATAGGATTTGCATTACCCACTCCGGCTATCGTACCAGGGCCTGTTATTTCAAACTTTACCAGGTTCTCTGCTTTTGGATTTCGATTACCATTTTTATCAACCAGGTCAACTGTTATATAACTCAGATCTTCATTATCCGCCTTAATCCTGGCTCTGTCTGCTGATAATTTTATTTGTGTAGGTTCACCGGCAGTTTTTAAAACAGATGTATTTACTTTTTTTCCATTATCATATCCAACTGCTTTTAATTCGCCGGCGGTGTAAGGAACATTATAAACAGCCATGAATTTTGTGGAACGATTGGTTGGTTTTTTACCGAGTGATTTGTTATTTAAAAACAATTCAACTTCATCACAAGATGAATAAATATTTACTTCAAAAATTGAATCTTCATCGCCTTTCCAATTCCAGTTTGCGACCACATCATCCCAATTCCATTTGCTCCATTCAGATTTTTTAGGATTTACCGGAAAAGACGGTTGAAGTGGTTTTACAAAAATGGATAATTGATTTTTTTTCCAAAGTGCATCCCGGTAAAATGATTGGGGGCGTTTCCATCCACAAATGTCAATATCACCGCAATACGCGAGGTTCCATGGATAAAACTGATTTTTGTCCTGCGGGTAACCGAGCCAGCCTATACTTGATTCACCGATATAATCAAATCCGGTCCACACGAAATCACCAATTACCCATGGATGATCTAAAACATCCATCCAGTATTCAAATGCCTCTAACGGAAAAGATTCTGTAGCCACCATAATGCGGCTCGGCTTGCGCTCATGATCACTTACATATTTATCTTTCCCATAATTGTAACCACAAACATCCAACGCTGAAAAAAATGGATCCTTGCTATCTGACACACTGTTCACTGCAGCAGTAACCTGCCTGGTATTATCGATTGAGCGAACATAATCTGCAAGCAATTTCGCAGTATCTGCAATGGATGGTTTATCCATTCCGGGAATTTCATTGCCAATGCTCCACATAATTATAGAAGGATGATTCCTGTCGCGAAGCAACATACTTTGCAGATCTCTTTGCCACCAATCTTTAAAATAAACATGATAATCATCTGGATTTTTTCCTTCATCCCAACAATCAAACGCCTCATCTATTACAAGCATTCCAAGGCTGTCGCACGCATTCAAAAAAGCAGGTGCAGGTGGATTATGAGAGCAACGTATTGCATTGAAGCCACTTGCTTTCATCAGTGCTACACGACGTATTTCTGCGCGATCAAATGATCTCGCGCCAAGAGGCCCGTTATCAATATGAAAACATCCACCTTTTAATTTCATCGGTTTATCGTTGAGCATAAAACCATTGACAGCATTAAAAGAGATTTTTCGGATACCGAATTTGCTTTCAACCCGGTCCGTTAATTTTCCGCCAACATAAATTTCTGTAATGGCTTTATATAATTCAGGATTTTCAGTTGACCACAATTTGGGCGATTTCACTATTGCATCGTGACTAAATTCGTATTCACTATTTGCAGGAATATTTTGTTTTGATGATGTCTTTGCAACTTCAACTCCTTTTGCATTTATAATTTTATTGACTAAAGTGATGGTTGCCGAAACGCCCGTTTCATTTTCCGCTTTTGTTTTGATGTTTACTTTGGCTGATGAAACACTCACTTCCGGTGTGGTAATGAAAGTGCCCCATTGCGCCACATGAATTGGGTTGGTTTCTATCAGCCAAACATGGCGGTTGATTCCAGAGCCTGCATACCAGCGGCTGTTGGCGCCCACATTTTTTATTTGCACTGCAATAGTATTCTTTTCATTCTTTTTTATTTTATCGGTAATATCATAATAAAAAGAAGTGTAACCATAAGGATGATTCCCCAAATGAAATCCATTGATCCAAACATCCGAATTCATATATACACCATCAAATAAAATAAAAATCTTTTTATTTTTTTGAGACAATGGTAATGTAAATGTCTTGCGGTACCATCCGATGCCCCCAGTTGTAAATCCAACGCTAACGCCATTTATTGCATCAGGATTAAAAGGAGAATTAGTCCCTGGAAGATCTTCAATACTCCAATCATGGGGAAGGTCAATATCTCTCCAGCTATTATCTTTAAAATTAGCCTGTTCGGCATTCGTGACATCACCGCGATGAAAGCGCCAGTCTTCATCAAATAAAATTTTTCTTTGTGCGAAACATTGAAAACTAATAAGAATGCAAATAATTAAAAACGAATTTTTCTTCATAAAATTTTTAATTTATTGATGTGTGCATGCGCCTATAAAATTTTTATTTACAGGTTCGCCATTAAAATCATTTGTACCCACACTAATCCCAAACAAATATTGTAAGTCAATACCATATTTAGTTACAGGTGAGAAACCGTTTATTTTATAATTATTAAAATCAGTCAGATTCTTTACATCAGTAAATGTTGTATTACTGGGATTTTTAAAAGTTGGTATTATGTTTAAACCAATTATTTTCTGATTCATTTGTTCTTTATTATAACGGATCGTCCAGGTTTTAAAATCACTGATACCATTTGCATTGAATTTCTTTTCAATACTATACCAGTCGTTGGCAAGAAAAATATCATCTCCTTCATTCCCTCTTATCAGGTTGTCTTTTCCAATAAAAATATTATTGAAAAACCTGAAGTTTTTTCTTTGACTTGTTTGCGAAAAACTTAGAGCCGCTTCTTTAGAATTGTATATGGTATTATTATAAACATCGCAATTAGAAAATTGTTCGGCATCTTTTGAACTGTTCCAAATATACAACCCGGCCCTCGAATCGGAAACCAAACCATCATTCTCACTAATATTAAACCTGATCACATTATTGTACCATGGGCTTGCTCCCCAATATTGAAAAATACAATAACCGCTTCCCTGGTTTTCATAAGAAAGACAATATTGGATTACAGAATTGGTAACGCCGCCATCAAGGTCAAAGCCGCCTCCATCGGCGCCTCCAACTGAAGTCTTGTTGCGATAAGATATGCAATGTTGAATAATGACACTATCCGCTTCATAACACCAGATACCAACCGGGCCATTTCCAATTCGTGGCATATCCCATCCATTGTTGGTTGCAGAACAATGATCAATTACCACATCGGTACAATGTCCTACAACAATTCCATTTCCACTTTGATTGGTAAGATTTGTGGGATCGCCCGCATTGTTATCTGCTTTGCAATAAGTAATGTAAATATTCTTAGTGCTGAGTTTACTTTTGTAATCTCCATCCACTCCAATTCCGGCAGCGCCGTTATCATGTGCATACACTTTATGTATTGTTACATTTTTGCAACTATAAATCTGTAAACCTGATTTTTGAAATCCACTTACTTCAATATTGTTTATAGAAATATGATGGCAATTTGTTATTTCGATTCCTGATTTTGTATTACCTTTTTTTCTTCCTGATCCTTTACAATAGAAATTATTTATTTTTAGGTATGAAAGATTATAAATGTAAAATGCAGTTCCATTTCCTGCATTGATGATTGCATTTCCATTACCGTAAGATGTAATAACAACGGGTTTTTTACTAACTCCTGTTTTAGTTGAGTCAAGGATTACATTTCCTTTGAAAATTTCTCCTCCTTTAAAAAAAATACTATCGCCAGGGTTAAGTTTCAGTGAATTGAAAAGTTCAATTGTTTTGAAAGGATGGAGAAATGATCCATTATTTTTATCATTACCATTTACGCTAAAAAAATAATTATGTTTTTTGTTGGTATCCTGATTTAATAAAGATCTTTTATTGCAGAATGAAAATAACAGAAAAATAAATAAATACGAACGTATCATATTAAATCAAGCAATTTAAAAAGTTACGAGACGCTAATGAAATTTCTTTTAAGGAATAATTGTATCAAGTGATTCGTTTCGATATTTTTTACAAAGCGTCGTATAACGGTAATCATTAAGCGTAAAATAATATATTTATAATTCCCTTTTTTTTAATTGTTCTATTGCATAATTAGCAGCTCTTGCCGTCATAGCCATAAAGGTTAAAGACGGGTTTTGTGTGGAAGTGGAAGTCATACATGCACCGTCGCTTACAAATACATTCGGGCAATTGTGAAACTGGTGCCATTTATTAAGCAGAGATGTTTTGGGGTCTTTGCCCATTCTTACGCCGCCCATGTGATGAATATCCAGTCCCGGAGCTTGTTTCGAATCAATTGTTTGGATATCGGTAAAGCCTGCTTTTGAGTACATTTCTGTCATCTGCTCAGAGAAATCCTTTATCATTTTTTCATCGTTGTCGTCATAAGAAATATTTATTCTTAGCAAAGGCACACCCCAATCATCTTTCTTTTCTGTATCAAGACTAAGAGAGTTGGTTTCTTTCGGAATGGTTTCTCCCATCATCTGAGAGCCAATACTCCATGGGCCTAACGTGGCCTTTTCTAATAAATTATTTTTCAGGTTATCTCCAAATCCGCTTGTGTCGTTATAAGAACTTCTTTCCGCTCCAAAGGTTAAAGCATAGCCACGTAAAAAGCCCGTTTCCTGTTTATACAAGTTTCTGAAACGAGGCATGTATGCACTTGTCGGCCTTCTTCCGCCTTTGGTTGTAGTGTCTTTAAACCCATCATATTTTGCATAAATATGTCCTCTGTAATTATGAAAAGCTGCATATTTTCCCAGGATCCCATTATCATTACCCAAACCGTTCGGAAAGCGTTTTGATTTTGAATTTAATAAGATCAGGTTGGTATTATAGGCCCCTGCATTTACAAAAATTACCGGTGCATAATATTCAATTGACTCTTTTGTATTCGTATCTATTACATGCACACCCACAGCTTTCCCTTTCTGGTCATCATAGATGATAGAATGAACCACCGAAAAAGGACGAAGTACCATATTGCCGGTTTTTTCAGCCCAGGGAATAGTAGTGGAATTGCTGTTAAAATAGCCACCGAAAGGACAACCGCGCTGGCAAAGATTCCTGTTCTGGCATTGGGACCTTCCCTGCTCGAAATGAATTTGTTTTGGTTGAGTCAAATGAGCGCAACGCCCATAAATTACATTTCTGTCTTTATAATTTTTCGATACAAAATCTTTAAAATAATTTTCTACACAGGTAAGCTCAAGCGGCGGTAAAAATTCTCCGTCGGGAAGATTGGGAAGGCCATCTTTATTTCCTGATATCCCTGCAAATTTTTCAACATAGCTGTACCACGGCGCCAGGTCTCTGTAGCGGATTGGCCAATCTACCGCGTAACCATCTCTTGCCGGCCCTTCAAAATCAAAATCGCTCCAGCGCTGGGTTTGACGCGCCCACATGATTGATTTTCCTCCAACCTGGTAGCCTCGTATCCAGTCGAATGGCTTATCCTGGATGTAAGGATGTTCAGTATCTTTTACAAAATATTGCTGCGCGTCTTCCCTGAAAGCATAACAGCGGCTTACTACAGGATTGGCTTCCCGGATTTTATACGGAATTTCTCCGCGGTGTTTAAATTCCCACGGCATCATATTAGTGGTCGTAAAATCTTTTGGTTGCACTACATTTCTCCCTCTTTCGAGCACGAGTGTTTTCAATCCTTTTTCGCAAAACTCTTTCGCCGCCCATCCTCCACTCATTCCTGACCCGATAACGATGGCATCGAAAGTTCGTGATTGTTTAGAATCTCCCATTTTTTATCAGCTTGCTTTTTTAACCGGTACACATCCATAGAATTTTCCGGGAACCAGTTCGTACACCTGTACGTTTGTTAAATAATATTTTGATTGGGTAAATGCCTCAAGCGTTAGCCCCTTTATATTATTATAAAATAAGGTAGCATTCCCGGGAATATTTTTTTTGCTTTCGATAGCTTTTAAAACTTCATTCCTTTCGGCAGTCACTGCTTTTACAAAAGATTTATTGATTGTCTTTTTAGAAAAATCATCAAACTCTTTTAGTCCTTTTATAAATTTTTGCTGCATGTCAGGAGCATAGCAATCGTCAATCATCATCAATGCAAACTGGTAAGCGCCTATGTCTTTCGCTCCCGGGGTTTTGCCCTGGGGAATGATCGTATCACTTACTGCAGAAACAAGCTCCTCATCATTTCCACTAATCTTAAAATTCTTTACCGTTACTGAAGGCTTTTTTTCTTCGTGCAAACAGGAAGGAAGTAAAGTGGTGCCTGCTGATAGGATAATTAAAGTTTTTATACTGGATCGCCTGTCCATTGGTATGGTATTTTAGATTGAGGAAAGGTAATTAAAAAAATTTATTGACTTTGTAATTGGGTGCATTTCAAAATGTCGCGGTTTAAGCGGTGCGTTTAAAATTAGTTTTAACCATCTTTATTATTTTTCCCCATTGCCCATTCATCCTTATTACTCTGAGATTGAGCATGTTTTGGGCACCTTCATAACTCCAGCGTT